>JBCDKV010000386.1:0-5475 GCA_038746215.1 Bacteroidota bacterium
TAATTGATGAGTTCAATAAGAAAGACGCGATCATCGAAGCAGCTAAAAAGGAAGCGGAGCAGGAAAAGCAAAGAGCCGAGCAAGAGAAACAGCGCGCGGAACAAGAAAAGCAACGTGCAGAGCAAGAAAAACAGCGTGCAGAGCAAGAAAAACAGTCAAAATATCAGTTGATTAAAAATTTATACGCCATAGGGCAAAGTCCATCTGTGATTGCAGAATTGGCACAAATGACGGAGGATGAAGTCAGAGCGATTCTGGAAAGTGACTAAGGAGCGATAAAATTAAGAGCTTGTTTGGAGTAGGGTCGAACTACAAATCAATAGTTTACGGTTTTGACGAAGCAAATAATAGCGACTTTATCGAGATAACCGAGCGATTATTTTCAAAGTCAAGCTCGTAAAATATTGGTTTATAAGAAGATAGCCCTCCAAACAAGCTCTAAGTACCTCTATTATCACTCCTAAAGATCACGTTCAGCAAAAAACCAGCAAACTAAAACGCAATAGAATATCCCACACTAAAATTATAGAAAAAAGGCGTATTACCAATGCCAATCTCACGAGCTTCGTGTATTTCTTGCTCACCCGTTCTGTTGTTGAAATAGCTCACCTGATCGTCTGCTAACGAAGAAGAAACTTTCGGCCACCATCTAAAGTTAGGAACGATCATTAATCCTTTGAGTAAATTATCTTGATTTTTAAAGGGCTTGAGATTGGCGTACAGACCCAGTCCAAGTGTAAAAGTGGTGTAGTCTAGCAGAAGATTACTGGCTATTTCTTCCGCACCAGCTTGATAAAGTTCAAATTTATGCCACTTTGATTCTACTCTCAAATTGAGCCAATTGTTGAAGCGATAACCAATACCAAATCCAGTTGTCCAAGGCAAATGAATATCTAAATACTGGCTTTTGTCATTTCCTGCTTCCAAAAAATCATTGCTAAGGTTCAAAGAAACACCATGCGAATATTCGAGTGCTAGTCGCTGTAGAAATAGGTTGCCTTCTACATTATAGCCACCGATGACCAACTGACTTACACCAAAAACTAAACTGGCTTGATTCTCTAAAGGCTTGTTATCAGATTGAGCATTCAGTGAACAAACGACACAGAAGAGCATGCAAACGACGGAGACGAAATATTTATACATATTAATTTATTTTTTCGTGAATGAATGCTGCAAAGATGAGGCACAACAGCACGCACATCGTCTCAATCGGGAAAATGAGCCTTACTTATGGTAGAAAAAAGCGTCTTATTTTGCTAAATGAGCCTTCTGGAACTGAGATGGTGTAAGTTGGGTATGCTGCTTGAAGATACGATTTAAGGAAGCTTTGGAGTTGAATCCGCTATCGAAAGCCAAGGATAATATGGTGAATTGCTGGTTTTTCGGCATTTTTAATTTCCTTTTCAAATCTTCTACTCGATAGGTATTGACAAAATCGTAGAAAGGCTTACCTGCTTTGCTATTGATAGCCATAGATAAATGATGCACGCTTACCTCCAACACTTCCGCTATTGTACTGATTTTTAAGTTGGGTTCTTTGTAAATATGATCTTTTTCAAACAGATGTAGTACTTTTTCATAGATTTCGTCTATTCTATCCGCTGGTAACACAAAAGATTTGCTGCGCGTTTCGATGCTTGGAGTTTTGGGTTTCAAAATGTCTTGCTCAGGCGTAGCACTCACTTTTTGCTCTATGATCATCGCATTGAACTGAGCTAGATTGTACTGCTTAATACCATGAAAACTGAGGTAAAATATCGCTAATACCGTTGCAGCGTTTAGCACCACATAAACTAAAGCAATGTCGGAAATCCATCCAAAATTATAGCTCAAAAAGGAGAGCAGGGATAGTAAGTGCAACGCAATTTGTATCAATACAAAAATCTTCAACCATTGCAAGCGGATGGGTTCAATAAAAGAATGAAAGGATTTAATCTGCTGTCGGTAGATCACCAATTGGCGCAGAAACCAAGTAAAAAGGGCAATGGAAAAAAGTAGATTACTTTTGTAGAAAAGATGATAGATCAAGCTTGGTGACTCGTACTGTTGTGTAATCAATTGAGGGGTGTAGTCCGTTAGCACCGTAAAATCGAGTAAGATAAAGATGGAAAAACCCAACGCGATACCATAGAAAGCAAGCCACTTAGGATTAAATTGTTCGTTTTCAATTAATAACATACCGTAGCTCAGAGCAACTGGAAATAGGAAAAACGTAGCAATGCTGTGCAACACAAAGCTGAACGCACTGATGTCTTTTTCAATCCATATGTGCGTCAACAGAATAGTTGCTAATATCATATTTACCGCGATCAAGGCATAATCACTTGCTACTTTCTGCTTTTTCATCAGAATGAACAGCAAAAAAATGAAGATGATACTTGTACCGATGATATTTACTGTCGCCACGCTTCTGTTTTAACTGCACACAAAATTATTCAAATACTTGATAATCAGGAAATTGACTTAGTTTATCAGGCAACACCTAGACTACCGGACATTTTTAATTTTCAACACATAGTCACATATAAACACATAGCTTTTATGAGCTGATTTTGAGTAAATTATCTTAGTGTCTTAGTGGTTTGTTTTACCCCAACGTCCAGTAGTGTAGACAATACCTTACTAGCAAACATTTAACCACAAAGGAACAAAGAACGCAAAGTTTAGCATCTCGCTTTCACCACATTAGCTTAGCTCCCTGAGTGCCTCAGTGGTTTTTATTTGATGCCAATGTCACTGATAAAAAGAACAAATACCTACCTAAAACAGTCCCAAAATCAAATACATCAAAGCAGCTAATCCACCAGCAATAGCAGCATAGGGGAATTGGGTGCGGACGTGATCGATGTGGTCAGTAGCAGAAGCCATAGAGGACAGAATCGTTGTATCTGAAATCGGAGAACAGTGATCCCCAAAAACACCACCACCCAATGCAGCAGCAATCGTAATATAGACATCAGCATCCATTTGTCGTGCCATGGGTATGGCAATGGATAGCATGATAGCAAAAGTTCCCCAAGAGGTACCCGTGGAGAAGGCAATAAAACAACTGACCAAAAAGACGATGAACGGTACTAAACTAGGCGAAAGCCATTGCTCTGCTACACCTGCCACGTAATTGCCCGTTTGCAATTCCTTACACACCGCACCAATGGCAAAGGCTAACATCATCAGCAGGGCAAGCGGCATCAATCCAGCAATGCCCTTCAAGATGATATCGATAGATTCTTTAATTTTGAAGATGCCTTGCACCCGATAAAGTATTACACAAAAGAGCAAAGATGCTAATACCGCAGTGAGTACCGAAGTAGAACCCGAGCCTTGCCCAATCGCAAACTGGATCTTGTCAAAAAAACCAGCGTCGGGCATTTTTTCTACTGCACTACTCCAGCCAGTATAAGCCAGCATAATCGGCATCAAAGCGACCATGACCACGATGGGTAGTATCATGTTGTATGCTTTGGGTGAAATACCCGCTTTGGTCGGCACATCCGTAAGTTCATCCGAAACCATGGGCTGGGCGTTGTCATTCAGTAAAGCCCCTGTAGTCTGTACTCTACGCTCTGCCTTTGCCATTGGACCAAAATCTTTTTGCGTCAAAATGAATACCAAGACGCCAATGAGGGCGAGGAAAGGGTAAAAATTATAAGGAATAGAGCGTAGCATGGTGGCAAAAGGATCGCTAAATTCTTGAGCGGCTAATAGTCCCATGATGAACGCCCCCCAACCGTTGAATGGAATCAAAATACTAGAAGGTGCGGAACTGGAATCGGCAATGTAGGCCAGTTTTTCGCGAGCGATTTTTAGATCATCGAACACTGGGCGGTACAAAGCCCCAACCGTCAATACAGATATACTGGATTCCACAAAAATCAACATACCCGTTAGCCAAGCTAGCAATTGTACGACCACTCGATTGCTGCCTTGTTTCTTAGCTTCGTAAGACTGGAGAAATACAGTCATTCTTTTGATGAAACCCTCTACCCCACCCGATTTCTGGATGAACAGAATTAAGCCCCCAACCAAGGCACAAAACATGATTGTTCTAGTATTTCCAGCGTCTTGAAAGACATCGACCAGTGCTTGGATGGCAGCAAAAGTTCCGTCCAATAAATTCCAATCTTTCAGGATGAGCCAGCCTAAGAAAATACCGAAAAGTAGGGAAATGAAAACTTGTTTCGTAAAAATAGCCAAAAGAATAGCAATAACAGGAGGTGCTAGCGATAATAAACCGTATTCGGAATCCATGTGCTAATGATTTTCGTTCGGGCTAAAGGTAGTATAAATCGCTAATTTGCAGCTTGCCTTTCAGACAAAAAACAAAAAACAAAGTCTCGATTCCTTTCATTCCTTGTAAAATATCATATTTTTACGGCACATCATTTTAAAAACGAAAACGCCTTAATATATGGTTGCTGCGATTATACTTTGCTTTTTTATTGGCTATGCTGCCATCGTATTTGAACATCCCCTGAAACTCGATAAAACCGTCCCCGCCCTAATTATGGGCGCATTGTGCTGGGCATTACTCGCCGTTGGCTTCAATAATGGTATCTTATCGGTCGTAGATTCGCACGAGCATATTTTTAGCTTGATGGGCGATCATAGCGTGGGTGGCGATCATCACGAAGCAGAGGAAGGATTCGTCAATACGCTCCTGCACCATTTAGGGAAAACCGCCGAAATTCTCGTCTTTTTGATCGGTGCTATGACGATTGTAGAGATTATAGATTTGCATCGAGGATTTGAGGTGTTGAAGGGCTATGTGAAAACGAAACGCAAGAAAAAACTACTCTGGATCATTGGTATTTTAGCCTTCATCCTTTCGGCTATTATCGACAATTTAACAGCAACCATCGTATTGGTAACTTTGCTGCGTAAAATCATTCCAGACAAAACGGATCGTTTATGGTACGCTGGTCTGGTAGTCATCGCTGCTAATGCTGGTGGGGCTTGGTCGCCAATCGGAGATGTTACTACGACCATGCTTTGGATCGGTAATAAAGTATCTGCGAGTGGATTGATTACCTATTTGGTCATTCCTTCTATTGTTTGCTTCGTCGTACCGACTTTCATTGCTACTTTCTTGCAACCTTTCAAAGGAGACATCAAGACAGATGTCAATGAAAATCAAGCCGTTCAGAAGCTATTGAGTAGTAGCTTGATGCTATATTTAGGACTTGGCATGATCGTTTTTGTTCCCATCTTCAAAACGGTCACACATCTGCCGCCTTATTTGGGGATGATGCTGAGTTTGGGGATCGTTTGGTTGGTATCGGAATATATTCATCCAGAGGAAGACTTTACCGAAGAACGCAGACATGTCTATTCTGCTCACAAAGCACTTTCGCGGATTGAGTTGTCCAGTATTTTATTCTTCTTGGGTATCCTGATGGCAGTGGCAGCTTTGGAAAGTTTGGTCATTCCTGGCACTGAATTTGGTACGCTGCGTTACGTCGCAGAAGGCTTAGA
>JBCDKV010000387.1:0-5460 GCA_038746215.1 Bacteroidota bacterium
AAAAATCGCTTTATCCGTACACTTTTTCGTTTGGGAGATGCTGCGCACCCTACTTTCACGCGCTTGGCAACCGAATATCTTTTGCTCGTCAAAGCAGCGGATGCAGGTCGAGAAAGACGAGAGCAGATATATCATTATATACAAAATGAGCAAACTGGGCGTTGGGATTATGTGAGTAGCTTTTTGTACTATCCTACACATGCTCACGACATTCCGTTACATCGTTTGTTGCATCATCAATTGCCGCATTTGAACCTGAATGCACGGAATGCTAGCGTGAGCAGCAAAGCAGCTATTCCTAGTTTTGATGGTATCAAGCGATCAGAATTATACCCTGAGTTGTGGGATCAAGCTGCCTCGGATGTCTTAAATCTATTAGCCAATAGTCAGGTTGCAGTGATACAGCATTTTGCGGTGCGTATTTACGAGGATAATCCTCACTTTGCAGCACAAATAACAGCGGCACAGCTAAGCAAAATGTTTACGCTCCCCTTCACCAAAACGAATCAAATTGCGCTAGCTATCCTACAAAATAATTACGCAAAATTTGAAGCAGCAACCTCCGTATTTCTAGCCATGCTGGACTGCCAATTGGAAGTCGCCAACCGCATTGCTTTTGATTGGATGAATGCTAGAAAAACACAATTACTAACACAATTGGCGGTCGTGCTTCAATTGATACAGCACAATAAGAAAACGGTCAATAATTGGATCGCGATGGCGATAGCAGCATCCACTTCGGCACAAAAGGCAAGCTTATTTGATAAATTACTTACCCATTTACTGACCCAAAAAACGGAAGAGTCTTTAGATCAATTATTGGGCTTTATGGCAAATCATTTGCAGGAAGTTTCTACCAACTGCAGTCCAAAACAAATAAAAGATTTGCTACATCACGATTCAACTGATTTGCAGTTATACGCCGCCCGATTGCTGAAAAATCATGCCCAAGGAATCGAGCATTTTCCCTACGAATTCCTACTCTGTTTGATGGAATCAGAGCATCCCAAAGTTCGAGCGGCAGGTATTGAGTTATTTGGACAATTACCCGAAACTTCGCTGTACGAGCAGCAGTTAGCCATCGTTAGTTTTTGTGTGTCGCCCGTCGCAGCAGTTCGTGCAGCCGTAGCCCCTATTGCACTGAAAATCAGTCAACAATATACTGATTTTGGACAAGAATTGACTACGACACTTTGTGATGTGCTACTACTACGAGGCAAAGCGAATGCCGTACACGATTCCATAGCTGATCTTTTGACCCAAGCTCCTATGCAGCCTTTTTTGAAGCAATTGCCGAGTCAATTAGTTTGGCGACTGTTGCGCTCCAAGAAGTTCCCTGCCCAGCAAGTTGGATTTGTAAGTTTGCAAGCGAAAAGTACACCACAAAGTATAGACTTGGCAGCCATATTGGAGCTAGGCAAACACGAATGGATTGATATACGACAGTGGGCGTTCAAAGCCATCCAAGCACAAAGAGCTATGGTCGTCTACGAAGCAGCAACCAGCATGAGCCTACTAGAAACCGACTGGGAGGACAGCCGTACTTTCATGATGAATTTTATGACGCAAACCTTCCAAGCACGTGATTGGACACCTGATATTTTGGTGCGCATCTGCGATAGTACTCGACCAGATGTACAAGCTTTTGGCTTGCAACTGATGGAACGCTATTTCAAGCCCGAAAACGCCATAAAATTTCTACTCCAACTGAGTCAACATCCTGCCACCAATATGCAGCGAAGAGCCGCTAGTTGGCTAGCAGAACACGCTAGTAATAATCCTACTTTGATTGCTCAATTGCAGCCCTTTTTTATCACTTTATTATCCCAAATCAACAAAGGTAGAACGGCTAAGAATTTGGTATTTGATTTCCTAGAAAAAGAAGCCCTAAACTCCTTGGCGGTCGCAGAATTAGTGCTACCGATCTTGGAGCGAATCGTGCTAACCGTAGCAGTTGTAGATAAGGCGAAGTGTATTCTATTGTTGAATAGAATTAGACGGAAATATCCACATCTAACAATGAAGTTACGAGCTTCTAGTCGTGCGAAGGCGGCGTATTGATGGTGGTGTGGTTGTATTTCATTCGACTGAAAAAATGATTTGACCAATAAACATAGTGTTATGGGATTAAGAATGTATTGTACTTTCATTTCCAATCATGGATCGCAGCCTAATAAAGAGGTGTTAGAACAATTAGAATTTACAACCTTATCGCCTAGTGGCTGCTTTGATTTTTACGAAGCGAACAAACAATATGAGCAGGTTTTCATAGGAAGTCACAACAATTGTAAAGTGATTTGTAATGGAGACTTTGCAGAGGAGGCGTTCAGAAAAAATTTTCATAATAACCCACTTACGAAACTGGTGAATTGCGAAGTAGGTGTCATTCAGTGGGATGAAACTTGCGATGTATTTGGCTTTTGTTTGTTTGAAGATGCAATACTTAAAAGAGCGGTACTGTCCACTGACGGTGTTATGGATTCAATTTTTGGTACGCCAATAGAAGAGGAGTTATCTTTCCATGAAAGTGAGCATTATTTAGAAGATATGCAAGTAGAAAAAGAGGACATCATCAAGTACGAAGGAGAAGAGGCATGGCAAACGTTTGTCAATGCAGAAAGCATTCACTTTGCTACAGATCAGTTGGTCAAACGTTTTTTAGGTGTCCCTTTTACGGCATTAGAAGGA
Source organism: Bacteroidota bacterium (assembly GCA_038746215.1). Taxonomy (GTDB): domain Bacteria; phylum Bacteroidota; class Bacteroidia; order Chitinophagales; family Saprospiraceae; genus JAAUTG01. The sequence goes on from JBCDKV010000387.1 coordinate 2,689, forward strand.
TTTGAAGTGGAGAAATATAGGTAGTTATAGATAATAGTTTAGCTGATGAGCGTGAAATTATACATCATTTTAGAATTTCCAGAGCGAAATTTAGACTGGGTCAGCAGTGAAGATTTTAACCTGTTTTTACAGAGATACACAGGTGTGTGCAACAGTGAGTTGGGTCAATTTGAGCAATTATTTGGGATAGACTTTTCATGTTTAAATCAGATAGCTCATGAGCTTACATTGCCAGATAGATTGGAAGAATACCATAACCTGCTAACAATGAATACAGAATATGCGACAGCAGCGGCAATGGAAATTAGACAACACTTCTTGAAAAATGCACCTATTCAAGACACTTGGATACCTTTGAAACGTTTTCGAACCATTTTCAAAGAACTGAAAGATTGTATCGTCAACGAACCCAATTATCATCAATTTATTCAATCTGACTATGATTGGGGAAGTTACTTTGATACGATACGTATAGTCTACGATGAGCTAGAGTACCCGATAGCTGATCCGTTGTATTTGTTAGAAGATTTATTCATGCTAGATAAATACCTAACTAAAGCAATGGGATTAGGACATCATCATTTGATGCTTTGGGAAGCGTAAATTCAACGCAATAATGAAATAGAATGGTTTTTTTGGGATCAAAAAAAATCAAGTATGATATTCAACTATAAATACGGTAGACCATCAAATATTACCAATTCGGCAACTGCGATGGGACTTAGTTTTGCGCCAGATTTACTGCGCGAACCGACCTTTTTTGTGGGTAATTTGAACCAAAAAATTCCCTTTCGAGAGGCGATGTCTGCTTTACACGACGTAGTTGTATCCGATTTGCGCTTCCGACCCAAAGATAAAACTGCCTACAAAGAATGGGCAAAAACCCAAGAAGAACTTTGGCTAGCAGCGTACATGGCAGATTTACCCGATTTGATAGAAAAGATAGATCACCTGAAAACCGAATTAGGCTCGCTGCGAGCGCATAAAAACAAAATCTTGCAACCCTTCTACAAAGCCAGACAATCCTTTTTTGAGTACATCCGAAAACGGGATTACGATGCTTGGTTTGTGCTAGATCCAGTGATTACGGTACATCCAGATGAGCTATTTTTTGAGTGCTTTAGCCAAGACGAATCTACTTACGCCCGACTAGGCTGCGACTACAATGTGTTTGAGCAAATCAACACCTTCGAGTGCGGAACGACTAATATTGATTACTCTTCCAGCCTTTACAATGAGTTTCAAAAAATCAGAACCTACAAAGACACCAATTTCAAAATTGATCCGTCGGGTTTCGACGTGCAAACAGAACACGAAGCAGCTTACAAAGAAGAAAAAATTGATTTGCCCGATACTTGGGTACGTGGTTTTTTGCAAGTGAGTGCTGCTATGACTTTACCGTCCGTAGAGTTGGATTTACATCCTATGGATTTGTGGAATTGCTTGTTTTTTTTGAAGCGTAATAAAGCTAAAAGTAGTCCGCGCTACATGAAATATATTTTAAGTCCAGGTCAGCCCATCCGAATCCTATTTGAGCCGTGGAAAAAAGAAATTAGTTGCCCACGTTCCATCTACATAGGCAAGGAAGAACAAGAAATTAAGATTTGGGGCAGAAGACGTTTGTTGACACTGGAACGTTTGTTGCCTATCGCTCAGAACGTAAAGATTCACTTATTGGGAGATGGTTTACCATCCTTCTACATCGTCGGGATGGATGATCTAAACTTTACACTCGGGCTATCGGGTTGGACGACGAATGATTGGTCTGGCGCAGGACGATTCAATCTGTTGGGTAGCACCAAAGCAGTGGATGCTTACAGCAAACAACAAGTCTATCAAAATTTGCGTCAAGCTTGGGTACTGTCCGCAGAAGATTTGGCACAAAAAACTGCTCTGGATAAGGCGACGGTACAAGACATTATGACCCTACACGCACAGGAAGGGAACGCCATTTACGACCTCAATAAAAAGCAATTTCGTGCTAGAGTGCTAAGCAAAGATGGGATTCCCACAGAGCAATTGCGCTTTGTTTCAGCAGTAGAGCAAGAGGCACACGAAGCAGTGGCAAATCATCGAGTACGAATCACGCGACACCAGCAGAAAGGCGATTTAGAAGAGGTGGCAGGTGTAGTCCAAGAAAAGGATAAAAAGTACATATCCCATTTTTTTCTGAACGAAGATAAACGTATCGTCAAAGCAGATTGTACATGCAATCATTTTCAGCAAAATGGCTTGCGGAAAGGACCGTGCGCACATTTACTGGCTCTTCGGATGTTGGCGAATGTATAATTTAAGTTGACGCCAGATGACCATAGTTCTTTGAAAAAATGAATATCGAATTAGGATATAGGGCTGTACGAGTCTCAGTTTTATTAGCAGAAAATAGCCTGAGTCAATGCAAGAAATTCACGCAACAGGTATGCGCAGTAAATCCCTTCGGACGAAAACACAAAATTTTCGCTTTTTCTCAGAAAAAAGCGAAAATTTTGTGTTTCCGTCCATAAAAAACCTTTAGGCATACTTGTTGCGCGATCTTATGAGCTTTACCAGTATTGCTCAAAACTTTGTACACACCTAATTAGGATAGGGTAGTGGAGTAGGGTTGAAAACCCAGATTGAACGAATCTTGGACAGATTTTTTTTTACAGTGAAAAGCCGTCTAAGTCAAATCAACATTTCCACAATCCTACCACCTCTTGGATAGTCTTGCTTTTTAGAATGATGTCAGCGTCATTCGAGTTTCGTAACCATAGCATACTTCACCAAGCTCGT
>JBCDKV010000388.1:0-5455 GCA_038746215.1 Bacteroidota bacterium
CAAAGACTTCGACACTTTCATATTAGAATTTTGGCGTTGGGATGCCTCCGTCAAACAACGATTTGGAAAAAATTGGAGTGCCTTCCTCAACCTCAATAACTTCACCAACCAGCAAGACATCAGTTTCACCCGCTCCGAAGACTTCATCAATACCATCGAAACCTACGGCATGACCGCTACCGCAGGTCTCCAATATCGCATCAAATAGATGTTGGAGTGTTTGAATGTTGGAGTGCAAGCGTGCAAACCATGTAGCAATGAAACAATGAAACAATGAAACAATACAACCACAAAACCACAAATTCAATATTTATCAAATTCTAAACTTTTCAAGATGAAGAACCTATACTTGATTCAAATGCTTGTCTTAACAGTACTATTTGCTAGTAGTGCACTTGCCCAGCGAGTTGTAAATATTCCACAAAGTACTGACGTATTCAATCCTATGGATATTTTTCCAGTCATCATGGGCGATACCACCGCAACGGGAGAACGCGTTGACAACAACACTATTTATACCCTAGACAATGGTGCCGTCTACGTTACTTCTGGTCGAATTGTGAACAAGCCAGAATGGGATCTACAAATCCAAGCAGTAGATTTAGAGAACACCGAATCCAAGCCTATCATTAGTAGATTACCGAATGCGAGTGGCTCTTTCCCTGATATCATGCGTCCAGAAGGAAATGTGACCATCCGTAATTTATGGATTGTTGCGGGGGAAAAAGGTGCGTTGGAACAGCACGACTGGGGAAAAATCAGATATTTGGGTGAAAATACTAGAATCATTGCAGAAGACTGTATCATAGAAAAGGACAGAGGTGGCTTTTTCCAAATCAGAGCAGCCGGTATCAAATTGTACATTACCAATTGTATTCTACGAAATGGTGGTAATCGAAGAATCCTACAAGGAAATGGACGTGGCGTGGATGCAAGAAACTTCCCACTAGACAGTTTAGTGATGAAAAATACCATCGTACACAATCTGCAAGATCGCTTCTTCCGTAGTCAAGGCGCAGCAGAGCCGCATAAGTATATCGAAATCGACAATTGCACGGCTTTCAATGTAGCAGGTCGTCATGGCTTCATTCAGTTGGGAAGAGTAGAGACGGCAAAAATCACGGATAATTTATTTATCAATCCGATTATGCTAGGTTCATCGCCTATTTACACCGACGAACAAACACAACCAGATGGCGATTTGCACAAGGTCATCACCGTAGATACACTATACGAGAATACCAATTTGATGATTACTAACAATAACATCTTTTGGACACAGGACGTACAAGACTATTGGGCATCTAACGATACCGTTTCTGCACCTGGCGTCTTATCTGAATTGGTCATGGAAAGTCTAGGTGACGCAGCAGATGACGCTTTTTTCCAAGAACTCCTGGCATTAAATAACGTACCAGGCACCATTCTTCAGTATGTGGTCGATCTTTACAACAATCCATCGGCGGAAGATATGTTCGACTTCATCGTGGAAGACGTCACACTGAATGGAACGGATTTTGACTCAGGTAACTTATTTGATTTCTCTGCTTTTGATCCCTGCTACGATCTCGAAACAGCATCCGCTAGTGCATCGACTAGCGGAGGGGCAATTGGGGCAGTTTTCTTGTGTCCAGATTTACTCTCTAGTACATTTGATGCAGTACAGGCTAAAGCCCTGAATTTCACTTCATTCCCAAATCCTACAACGGCAGCGATCCAAATGAATTTTGAGCTAGAACAGCCTAGCCAAGTGCAAATCTTGGTCACTGATCTTAGTGGAAGAACGTTGGCGACACTGCTGCAAAGTAAACTACAAGCTGGGGCGCATAATTTCACTTTTGATATTGCAGATCGACTACCGAAAGGCATGTATATCCTGAGCTTGCGCACCGACCAAGGCTGGACGACTCAGAAAATGGTTGTGAAGTAACGATTGGCTGTTGGCTGTTGGCTAAGTTAAAACAATACCATTTATTTCTAATAGGTCATTACAAAATTAAAATTTTTACTTCGTAAAAATTTTAATTTTGGGAGGCCTTATGGACAGAAATGAGGTTATCTCTAATGATTTTTTCCAAAAATCATTAGAGATAACCTCATTTCTGTCCGAAAAGACCTCTTGAAAATGGAATGAAAAGCTTCGTTTTTCATTCCATTTTCAAGAGTTAAAGAATGTAGATTTATTTCTCTAGCGTTACTAAGCAAATCTTTTCAATTTCATACATAGGTGTGTACGAAGTCTCATTTTTCTTGACAGAAACAGCCTGAGGCAATGTAAGAAAATCGCGCAACCAGTGTGCTCAGTAAGCCTCTTTGGGCATAATGGTTGCGCGATCTCACGAGCTTTACTAGAACTACTTTACTTGTTTTGCGTGTTACTTAAAACTTCGTACACGCCTAATTTCACACCTTATATTCAATACTTTGCCTAATGAAACAAAACAAAAACTTGCGGGCGGTCTTACTCTTGCCTATTCTCTTGCTTTGCCTCTTGGCTTGCAACAGCAAAGTGAAAGAATCTGTGGCCGCTACAACACTCACCGACGAACAAAAACAGCAGCGGCTAGAGATACTGACACAAAAAGCAATAGCAGATTTGTCAAAAGTTCCGTTTGATTCCATGCAAATCCCTAGAACTGTCGAAGATGGACAATTTAAAGGCACGCCCTCTAGGAGTTGGACGAGTGGTTTCTACCCTGGTGTGCTTTGGCAATTGTATGGATTTAGCCAATCAGATCAATTGAAATCTGCTGCTGTACAATGGTCGGCAGTAGTAGAAAAAGAAAAGATGGATGGCGGTACGCATGATCTAGGCTTCAAAGTATATTGTCCTTTTGGAAACGCCTACAACATCACGAAAGACGACCAGTATAAAGAAGTTTACTTGACGGCTTCCAAAACACTAAGTACGCGTTTCAATCCGACTGTTGGCGCCATCCGATCATGGGATCATCATGCGGACGTTTGGCAGTTTCCAGTTATCATCGACAATATGATGAACCTAGAGATGCTTTTTGAGGCGACCAAAATGACGGGCGATTCTAGTTTTTACGATATTGCTTATCAGCACGCCCTGACTACACTAGCCAACCATTTTAGAGCAGATAATAGTTCTTATCACGTCATTAGTTTTAATCCTGAAACGGGGGAAGTAGAAAAGAGAAATACGCACCAAGGTCACGCCCACGAATCGGCTTGGAGCAGAGGACAGGCATGGGGCTTATACGGGTTTACGGTAGCGTACAGGTATACAAAAGATCAGAAATTATTGAAAAAAGCACAGGATATTGCCAAGTTCATTTTTAATCACCCTAACTTACCAGCGGATTTGATTCCTTACTGGGACTACGATGCGCCCAATATTCCAGATGCGCCTAGAGATGTCTCCGCAGCTACCATTGCCGCTTCGGGCTTATTTGAGCTCAGCCAATACGATACAGAAAATGCGGCGCAGTATGTGGATTGGGCAAACCAAATATTGGCTAATCTAGAGTCCGACAAATACCAAGCTTCTACTGCCCCATTCTTTTTGCAGCAAAGTGTTGGCAACATGCCAGGCGATTCGGAAGTAACGGTTCCAATTATTTATGCCGATTACTATTACGTGGAAGCCTTGCTTAGAAGTCGTGAGCACACAAAACTATAAACAAAAATGAAAATTAGCACACCACATAAATTGCTGCAAGTCATTGCATTGGCCTGTATCTTCATTTTTCTAAATGCTAAGAATGTTGTTAGAATAAGTGAGCCGCTAGACGGTCGACTGGTCGAAAATATTAGTTCGAATTGGCAATATTTGGAGCATAACCTAGAAGAGATAGCTGAGTTGAAAAAGCAGGAAAACTGGATACCCATTTCCATTCCTCATACTTGGAATCGCTGGGATGCGGTAGATATGACACCTGGCTATCGTCGAGATGCTAGTTGGTACCAAAAAGAAATGTACATCAAAGATTATGGCAACGCACAATATGTTTTATATTTTGAGGGGTCAAATATTTCCACGGATGTATACGTCAATGAGCAATATGCAGGAAGCCATATTGGCGGCTATGTGGGCTTTGAGATTGATATTACCGAGCAAGTCAAAAAAGGGCTAAAAAACACTATTTCCATCCGTGTCGATAATAGCTACAATCGGGATATTATTCCCTCACAAAAGTCCGATTTTTTCATCTATGGTGGTATCACACGGGACGTTTGGTTAAAGATTTTACCTCCAGTAAATATCAAAAAAGTAAGGATAAGTACGCCCGAAGTAAGTGTGCAAAAAGCAAGTACGACCCTTAAACTGGATATTCATCGTGCAGATTTACTCAACGAAGACTTTCTCATAAAAGCTAAAATACGCGAAAAACAAAGTGGAAAAATCGTCGCATCGACTACGACTAATGGTACAGATATTAAAGAAAACAACACCATTCGCTTGCCCGAAATTAATCGCCCGAAACTCTGGTCACCAAAAAATCCACAGCTTTACGAAATGATCACGGAACTCTGGAAGGGCAATACCAAAATAGACGAAAAAACAGAACGGCTAGGTTACCGCTGGTATGAATTTGAAGCAAATGGTGGATTTTTTCTGAATGGAGAACGACTGCTCTTGCGAGGAACGCATCGACACGAAGAACACGCTGGCTATGGTGCGGCTATGACCAATGCCATGCACCGCAAAGACATTGAGCAGATGAAAGATTTGGGTGTGAATTTTCTGCGACTTGGTCACTATCCACAAGACCCCGAAGTGTACAAAACCTGTGATGAATTGGGCATTATTGTTTGGGACGAATTGCCGTGGTGTCGAGGTGGTATGGGCGGTGAAACTTGGAAAGAAAATACCGAAAATCTACTCACCGAACAAATTATCCAAAACTACAACCATCCAAGTATTTTCTTCTGGTCGCTGGGCAATGAGATTTACTGGCTACCCGACTTCGAGAACGGCGATGATGAAGCTTGCTTGAATGCCTTTGTCAAACAGCTCAATGATTTGGCGCACGAACTTGATCCTTATCGCTTGACCTCCATCAGGAAATACTACGCTGGAGCAGATTTGGTAGATGTGTTTTCACCTTCAATTTGGTCGGGTTGGTACGCAGGCGTTTATACCAATTACAAAAATACCATTCTGAAAAATCAGCAAAAATATCCACGTTTTTTGCACATGGAGTACGGTGGTTCTAGTCATGTCGGGCGGCATACCGAAAATCCAATTACGGGCGATGGCACCTTAAATGAAGACGACTGGGCAGAAGTTTCTAATCAAGTTGGCATCAAAAACATTGCTAAAACAGGTGATTGGACAGAAAACTACATTGTTGATCTATTCGACTGGTACTTAGGTGTTTCCGAGACTTTAGACAACTTTTCGGGCAATGCACAATGGGCTTTTAAAGACTTTGGAACTCCTTTACGCCCCGAAAATGCGATTCCTTACATCAACCAAAAAGGCTTA
>JBCDKV010000389.1:0-5453 GCA_038746215.1 Bacteroidota bacterium
CAAGCTATCGTTGAACAAGACCAGCGGATTGCCTACATTAAGAGTGCTGCTACTTATGAAGATGTGCTAAAAGTAGCGGAACACTTGACGAATGAGGCAGCTCCCATCGAACAAGCTAAGTCGATACTCCGCCGCAAGGATTGGGCAATTGGTGATCTGAGCCAACAGCTTACTCAACTAGAAGCAGCCGTAGACCAATACGACAATTTCAGGAAGTCTAATCAGCAAATGGCATTGATCGCAAAGAAAAAGCGCAATATCCGTCTGTATAAAGAGCGACTGCAATTACTGACCAACAAATCAGCTTTGTCCGCTCAGGATATTCAGCTAGCAGAGAAGCAAAGCGAAAGTAAGCAATCTTTAGCCGAGCAGGAGATTATCGCGGAAGCAGAATTCGAGCGAGCCATCCAAGAAAAGATTAGTAAAGAACTTTTGCAGTTAGGCAATGCAGAAAGTATCAATGCGGTGGAAATTTACATTACAGGTTTGGAGGAAGAAATTATTGTTTTAGGAAGAGATTTGAAAGAGAATACGAAACGCCTCGAAGATCAAATCAAATATGCCGTTAGCAACTTTAGAGAAGCCATTCAAGCCTGGGAAGATCAGCATTTAATTTTGGCAGGTCGTGAAGGGCTGTGTGTTTGGAGTGACTACCTCACATCGGGTAGCTACATTCAGCGTGGGCAAAAGATTTGTACGATTGTACCCGATCAAGTTGTGCAACAAGTGGGTAATATGAAAATTGCTATGAATGGAGCTAGCAAGGTCAAAAAAGGGCAGACGGTTAATATTTTTCTCGCCAACTACCCCGCCAATGAATTTGGTATATTGAAGGGTGAAGTATCTAGCATTGCCCCCTTGCCAGAAGACGGCATTTTCAAAATAGGCGTCGCTCTACCCGACACACTTGAATCTACTTACGGTATTCCTTTTGATTTTCAGCAACTTGCCACGGGACAAGCGGAAATCATTACGAATAAGATGAGCTTTGTAGAAAGGATTTGGAATGAGGCGAAGGGATGGCGGTTAAATGATAATTGACTATTGCTATTCATAAAAATCCCTCAAGCATACTTGTTGCGCGATATTGAGAGCTTTACTAAGACTTTTCCTGAGTGTTGCTCAAAACTTTGTATATACCCGAACAAAAATGAAAAATGGCATCTCAACCAAAAGATGCCATTACTAAAACTTATTCGTAAAAACTTAATTTATACTGCAAACGGGGTAAAAAAGTGCTTTTTTTTTGAAAAAAGATAGGTTTTGTTCACATTATTTACCGCTAAATCTGAGGGTAAGTTTTCGCTGAGGAGGAGGTCGACACCTCCTCAGCGAATCAAGGTTTTTAAGGACAAAGAAGCGAGAATCGCTTGGTTGTGCTTAAAAAACCTTGATCAAATTTGGCAGGCTCGATGCCGCCCAATTTGAAAGTACAAGTTATAAATTGTACTTAAAGATGTCAACAGAGTAAAATACACTTTTTATCTCTAACGGAGTATGACTGAGTGAGATGCTAAGAAAAACGAGACTTCGCACACATCTAATGCTTTTTTGGAAATAAAAAACATACTTTCTGAACTTTATCCTCTTTGTAATCTGTTCAGCAGAAAAATATTTTCCCTAAAATCAGCTTTTTTCTTAAAAAAACCATATTTTTGCGCTCACTTTGAAAAGATGCGGGTGTGGTGGAATTGGTAGACACGCTAGACTTAGGATCTAGTGCCGCGAGGCGTGGGGGTTCGAGTCCCTCCACCCGCACTCCTTTCTAGTCCATAAATTACCTTCCATAGCGAATTATCCTTTCAACAATTTTTTAGTTTTTCCAATACTAGATTGGTACGATTTTTGTAGTGTACTGGTTCAGAACTAAGTAGGTAGACTTAAATAAATGTCACACTTTTAGAGCATGTTTGGAGCAGGATTGAACTAGAAATCAGCAGTTTGCGGTTCTGACAAGGTGAAAAATTAATTGCATATCTAGATACGGAGTTTATTTTTCATGCGGTCAGGTTCGTAAGATGTTGGTTTACAGGAAAATAGTGCTCCAAACATGCTCTTAGCTCAAAAAAGAGTTATTCAAAAGTGTCAACTATTTGGATTGGATATACCTATTTGTTTCTAATCAGAATAGCTAATTTTATTTTAGAACGCTAGAGAGCAACAGCCAGCTTGTCATGCGATTAAAGCCAAAGTAAAAGGTTTTTGTGAACGCTACTCATGGATTCAAATTTTGCGCTTCATTTCGGCTGCCTCTTGAGTATTAAAGTAGGTTATTTTTATAGCGTCTTAAAATGGAAATAGTCACAGTCAAAAGTAAATAATAAGATACATGCCAAATATAGTCAGACAAGATACAGATCATTCAACTGCTATCTTGAGCATCACGATAGAACCTTCCGACTATCAAGCTGAATACAAATCCAAACTGAAAGAGTATCGCCAAAAAGCACAAATGAAGGGGTTCAGAAGAGGGCAAGTGCCGCTGAGCATTGTAAGAAAAATATATGGAAAAGCTGTTCTTGGAGAAATTGTAGGTAAGGTTTTTCAGGAATCGCTATCTAACTATGTTCAAAAAGAGATGGGGACGATTATCTTACAGCCCTTGATGGAAAAAGACTTTCAAACCCCTATCTTCTATCCAAAGTCTTCTGCCTCTTACGAATACAGAGCAGAGGTAGCACTAGCACCAGAATTTGAAGTGTTGGGAGCTGGTTCGGAAGACGTCTATGAGAAATATAAAGTAGAAGAAATTGATTCAGAGTTGATTGAAAAAGATTGGGAGGCGGCGAGAAAAAGATCAGGAACGCGTACTAATATAACAGACGAAATAGCCGAAAATGATTTGGTGAAGTTGAAAGTTCAAATCCCACAGGAGGAGGACGATGGAGCAGTAGATGAATCAGCAACGGAAGATGATGCGGCAGCGGATGATACGGCAAGTGTAGGCAAAAAAGTAGAAAATGAATTTTCCGTTTTGATAGGTTCTAAGTTGACAGCGGAAGCAAAGGAACTACTGCTTAGCAAGAAAACAGGAGATACCTTCGAGTTTGAGCTACTTCAACTAGAGACAGGGTTGACAGCAGAACGGGTCAAACGTTACTTTTTGGGACTAGAAGAAGATGATACCATAGATGTAAAACGTCCTTTCCATTTTGAAGTGACCAGTGTCTCTAGAATTGAGTTGGCAGAGGTAACCGAGGATTTCTTGAAACAATATTACGGAGCAGAAGTGACGACGGAAGAAGCTGCAAGGGCTGTTCTTGAAAAAAACATCAGAGATTTCTACGGACAACAGGCAGAGGCTATATTGGCACAAGACATCAAAGAACGGGTTCAGGCTTCCAATCAGTTCGAAGTGCCAAAGCCATTCTTACGAAGATGGATTCAAGAAAATAACAAAGAAGAACTCTCAGAGGAAAAGATAGATGCGCAACTCGAAGATTACAAAGAAAGTATCAGGTGGTCGGTCATCAGTCAAAAGATTCAAAAGGCAAATGGTATCAATGTGACCGAGCAGGAAGTTATAGGTTCGATTAGACAGCAAGTCTATTCTCAATATGGCTCGTATGTGCCTAATGCAGAAGCCTTAGATCAAGTTGTGAAAAGTTTACTGCAAGACCAAAATCAAATTAATGCTACTTACAGCAACTTGCTCACTAATAAGGTGCTAAATGTGATCAAAGGGCAAGTGCAAATCGAAGAAAAAGTAGTGAGTAGCGAAGAGATGGATAAAGTATTGGAAGATTTGAGAGCGGCGCAAGAGAAAAAGCAAGCGGAGGCATTAGCTAAGCAGATTAAGGAAGTCGAAGCAGAAAAGCAAGCCGAAGAAAGTGAAGCGGAAGCATCAGAAACATCTACTGTAGAGGTTGCTGAGCCAAAAGCATCGGAAGAAAATGTGGCGGAATAAATGGTTTCTTCAACCGCTAGCAGAGAAAAGTGTTTCAATCACATAACAAAAATCAATCACCGATTAAAAAGAGAATTATGTTTGATAAAAATGAATTTAAAAAATACGCTACGCAGCACCTTGGCATGAGTACTACCCGTGTGGAAGGCTATGCAAAATACGCTGCACAAGGGCTTCCCACTAATTTGACACCATACATCATCGAAGAACGTCAATTGAATGCTACCCAGCTAGACGTATTTTCTCGCTTAATGATGGATCGAATTATCTTTTTGGGTACGCCTGTCATGGATGATGTAGCCAATATCATTCAGGCGCAGTTGTTGTTCTTGGAATCTACTGATCCCAAACGCGATGTACAAATATTTATCAACAGTCCTGGTGGTTCTGTCATTGCAGGTCTTGGTATTTACGATACTATGCAGTATGTTTCTCCTGATGTAGCAACCATTTGTACTGGACTGTCCGCTTCTATGGGGGCAGTACTACTAGCAGCGGGTGCGGCAGGAAAGCGTTCTTGTCTCACGCACAGTAGAGTCATGATTCATCAGCCTTCTGGTGGTATGCAAGGACAAGTTTCTGATATGGAAATCTCTTACAAGCTCATCAAGCAAATGCAAGAGGAACTGTACAATATTTTGAGTCGCCACACTGGACAGCCTTACGAAAAAATAGAAGAAGATTCTGATCGTGATCGTTGGTTGACCTCCAAAGAGGCGATGGAATATGGTTTGGTAGACGAAGTATTAGCGCGAGGAAAGGATAAAGCATAAAAACATGCTCAGTGTAGTCTTTTGGTGATCTGAGATATTCAAATCACCAAAAGATAACACAGGCAGTTCAACAAATAAACGTTATCAATTAACATGTTCGACGACAGAAATATGCGCCGTGCGAAGCAGAACTACAGGTGTTCATTTTGCGGAAGAGACAAATCAGAAGCACTGCTTTTGATTGCTGGTATTGATGGTCACATCTGTGAAGTCTGTGTAGAACAAGCGGTTGAAATTGTGGAGGAAGAACTCTACGGCGGTGCGCAAACCAAAAATCCAGAGAGTAAAACCTCAGAGTTTTACATGCCCGAAAATATCCGCCCCATGGATATCAAGCACTACCTAGACCACTATGTAATCGGTCAGGAAGATGCGAAAAAGTTTCTTTCGGTAGCGGTCTACAATCACTACAAAAGACTGCAACAAACCTTTACCGATGAGGTAGAAATTGAAAAGTCTAATGTCCTCTTCGTTGGGCGAACGGGAACGGGGAAAACGCTGCTTGCCAAGACGATTGCTCGCTTTCTGAATGTTCCTTTTGCAATCGTTGATGCGACTGTTTTTACGGAAGCGGGTTATGTAGGGGAAGATGTAGAGAGTATCCTCAGCCGACTATTGCAGGTTTGTGATTATGATATTACTGCTGCGGAAAGAGGTATTGTCTACATTGACGAAATAGATAAAGTAGCTAGAAAAGGGGACAATCCTTCTATCACGAGAGATGTATCGGGGGAAGGTGTGCAGCAGGCGATGCTAAAAATGCTGGAAGGCAC
>JBCDKV010000390.1:0-5445 GCA_038746215.1 Bacteroidota bacterium
ACTGTCGATGCCTTTTTCGACCAAATAGGTTTTAGCAGATTGCGCTCTCTTTTGCGAAAGTTCTAGATTGTAGTACGCCTCTCCACGCGAATCCGTATAAGCAATTAGCTCAATTTCCATGGATGGATAACGCTGCATGACACTCGCCAACTCATCCAGTTCTCTGGCAGCTCCTGCCTTGATGGAGTACGCATTAAAGTCGTAATAAATATTGCTTAGGATGATAGTCGTTCCCGTTCGGATTGGCGTATTTAGAATACTGGTCTGTTGCTGGTTAAGTTGGATACTCAGATTCATGGAGCGATTACCACGAATGCTGACGGTAGAAACGGAGGTCTCTTTAGCTTGAAAACCAGGCTTTTCTGCTAATATTTTAAATTGGCAACCAATTTCGAGACAATGCGAAAATTCACCGCTCCGATTGGTCGTCAGCAGTCGTTCTTTACCATTACATTGATTCACGATGCGGACGTCAGCGTATGGAATAGCCTCGAAAGCATCCGTTCGTACACTGCCGCTCAGATTGAAACAACTTTGTGGGCTTATTGGAATTTCAATGCGTTCGGGAACGGTTTTCCCAATCGTGGAATACTCGTACTCTGCCGTTTCAAAACCTGCTTTCGTCACTAAAATCAAATAGGTTTTCTCCGATTGGAAAGCCTCTACCACTTCGCCACGACGATCTGTTACCCGTTCAATCTTTTTAATACTGTCCACATCTTTCAAGACCTTCACCAGTTTGCGCTCGCCTGTATTAGCATCGGTCTCGTAGGTGTAATCGTAGATGTTTTCCTCCAGACTGTCGCCATTTTTTTCAAAGACACGCACTGCTGCTAGCGGCACTGCCCCATTATTGTCTGTATTGATCAGTCCAATAGTGGAGCGCATAACGAAGGACGAAGCCATGTTGCGCAGTCCTTCCGAAGCCCTGAAACTGTAAATATCATCTTTGCCCATACCGCCTGGTCGATTGGAAGCAAAATAGCCCGTTTTCCCTGCTTCGTCTAGGATAAAACTGGTGTCGTCTTCAAAAGAATTGAAGGGCTGACCGAGGTTAATGACCCTTTCGTCGGGATCGCCTAGATTGGTGAGGAAAATATCGTAGCCACCAATGCTTGGATGACCTTCGGAAGCAAAAAACAGCACACCGCTGGCGTGTACGAAAGGAAAAGCTTCGTTGGTAGAGGTATTGATGTTCGGGCCTAAATTGATGGGACGCGACCATTTTCCGCCGAGCCATTCCACCATATACAAATCCATGCCGCCGAACCCACCTGGCATATCAGAGGCGAAAAATAACCGATCGCCTGCTGGTGAAATGGAAGGGTGCATGTAGGTAAAATCCCCGTTGTTGAAAGACATCTGGCGTTCGTTTTCCCAGTCGATTGCACCTTTGCGTGCTTCGTAGATACGCATCGAAATGCGTTGGTCGCTCTTTCTGACTTTATCGCTTCTCGAAAAATAAATGACATCTTCCGCTGCATTAAAACAAAGCGGTCCTTCATGCGTCTGCGAGTTTAAATTGAGCGAAAAATTTTCGGGTCGCGCTCGTGTCCCACGCGATTGCACGGGCGCATAGTATAAATCGTGATAAGTATCCCCCGTGCGCTTGTCGATTGGCCCGTTTCTTCGGCGACTCGACGCATAGACAATGCCCGTTTCGTAGAAAGCTGGCCCGTAATCATCCTTTTCTGAATTGACTTGCGAGACGTTCATAATGATAACGTCTTTTCGCCAAGCCTCTAAGCTTTCTTCACTTTGTGCGGACACTAAAAATGAGGATAGCAGTAGGCTTAAAAATAGAATAAAAAATTTTGTCATATTATAAGCTAGAGAACGATAATTAAAACTAATTATTAAGTCGTTGATCCATTTAAGTTGTTTATGGCGAGCATTTACATGTGTGGATAATTTTCAAGCTGTATACTACTGAACAAAGCACAAGTTGAAATACTAAGGGAAGCAGTTCGTGTGACTATGTAATCCGCTTATCTTTTTCTTAGGTAACTTGAAATTTGTGTTTCCGTCTAAAGAGAATTACCAATCATACTTATTTCGCGAATTCTTTGCATTGACTCAGGCTATTTTTAAGCAAAATGGCCAACTGCCAAAGCCTTCTAACTCAAATCCTTCAAATTCCTCAAAAATCCTTTCACCCCGTTGGCTTCCATTCTTTGCTCCAAAGCTCTGGCTTCGTCAATGTTTGCGAAAGCACCGATCACCATCTTATAGACGGTTCTACCATCCACCTCATTGATATTGACAATGACGGGCGCTTTAAACTGTCGTTCCATGCGTTCGGCTTGGATGAGTACATTGCCATAGTCTGCAAAAGCACCGATCTGAACGCCCCAACCTTTCCCAGCTTGTTGTTGCACACCGAAACGAAAGAGTCCTTTGCTCGAAGAAGTCCCGATATTAGCATCAAAATTGTGGCTGCTCTGCGCATCTTTTCTACGCAAGGCTTCCGCAATAGCACGGTCAGCATTGATGCGTCCGTAGCCATATTTTGAAGAATGTCCATCTACGTATTCGGACGGACTACCAATTTTATCTGCGGTTTTTTGTAAAATCTCTTTGACTTCCTTTGCCGTCAAATTGGGATTAGCCGACAGAATCAAAGCACAAATACCTGCTACCAACGGACAAGCACTAGAAGTGCCGCCAAAGTGTTTGTAATGATCGCCTCTGGAACGACCATCGCGCCAATAACGATAAGTCCCCGTTTCCCAGCTCACGCCTTCATCCCACCAAGCACGGCCCGCAATAATGGGCCAATCGCCATTGGAAGGCGCACAGATACTCACTTCCCTACCCCGATTGGAATAGCTGGCGTGTTTATCTTGACTAGTAGAAGCCGCCACGGCAATCACATCTGGATGAGCGGCGTAGAAGTTTACAAAATCAAAATCATCGTTGCCCACCGCAAATAGTACTACGCAACCTTTGCCTCCCCTACCCTGCCGAGCCGCTTTGGTGATCGCTGCTTTTTTAATGCTATTCAATGAAAAATTGGGATCGGTCGTCCCCCAGCTACAACTGATGATATCTGCGCCATTTTCGATGCAGTAGTCGAACATACGTTCCGTGGCACGACTGCTAAAAGAAGTACCGTTGATAGGCATGAATTTAGCATTTGGTGCTGCGCCTACGATACCTTTGCCGTTGGACGCTGCCAGAGCTACACTTGCGCAAGGCGTACCGTGCGAATAGCCTGAATCTTTGCCTGGTATACGGGTAGAATTTGACCAATTATCAAAAGGACGATGAATTTTAGCTTTCAAATCGGGATGCGTCACATCAAAACCATTGTCGATAATGGCAACCGTCACATTAGAAGATCCCATATTACCAAGCCGATTCCAAGCGTCTACTACTTTGGCATCCGCATCTTTTCGCAATCGCCAATTGGCATCCGCTACGAAACCCGTATTTTTCAAATGCCACTGATGATCGAGTAGATTATCGTCGGGACGCACAAAATTGTACTCATCCAAGGGAGTATCCAAATCGGGTTCTGCCCATTTCACCATTGAAATTTGTTCCAAGTAATTCGCCACTTTCAGCGGATTGGGAGAATCTGGTGTCACCTTGGCGATCACGGTATATTCATCTTTGCGATCTACGAGTACCAAATGATATTCGCTAAGGGCGAGATTTTGTTCTTCGCTACTTGTGGCGTCTTGGAATTGAATAATAATCTCCCCCGTTGGTACGACTGGTCGATTGCTGCTCGCTGTGTAATAGACGTGTGTCCCAACTTTCACCTCCTCTTTTCCCCTCACTTCATCCAATTTAGTATCTATATCTTCCCCTTCGCGCTTTAGCTTGACCACATTGAAGCCGCCTATATTCTGATGCACTTGCTGGTCGACGTAGTTGCTCTCTTCAATATTATCTACGGTTTCTTTGGTTTGCAAGCCAACAAGATTACTGCTCTTTTTGAGTGTTAGTTCGTTTTGTCCGTTTTTAATTCTGATTGCCATAGGTTTGGTTTTAAATGTAACGATTTGGAATTGATTGTTGTGTCTGTTGCTAATGCTAGGCTACTGGACATTGGGGTAAAACAAACCACCAATGCACTAAGAAAACTCGCAGAAGAATCAGGTCATAACATCTGTGTGTTTCTACGTGACTAGGTGTTAAAATTAAAAATGTCCAATAGTGTACGCTAGGTCAAAACGCAATATAGCATATTCCTATTACAAGATACGTCGCTTTGACTAGCTAAATGTGATAAATTTGAAAAAGATAGCCTTTTTGATGTGTTCACCACATAGTGTAGATTAGGCTGGATTGGGTAGATTTTGGTAAATTGATCTCATGCTAGAACATAAGACTGCATTGTAACAAAAATGACTTGATCGTTAAATCAGCATCAGTCTCTGAGAAAGCATCAGAATTACTGTAATATAAATCCAAATTAAGGTCAATTTTATCGCTGATTCGAATAGTTTTACCTACTCCAAGGACATATCCATATATGCCATTGTAAGATACGTCAAAAGTCCTGTCTGTTTCTATTACTTCTAGCCTAGTCTTGATTTCTCTCGCATCACTTTGCAAAGGTAAGACCACACGTAGTCCAGTCGTTAAATAGGGTAATAACGAATTCCTCTTTAGCTCATATTTTAATAGGATGGGAATTTCTAATGTATGTAAATCATAAGACTTCATAAATACCCCGAAAGAATAGGGCCTTTCTCGGTATATTGTTTGGTATTGATGGTAAAATAATCCTGATTGAAAAGACAAGTCCTCAAAATAGTAGAACGATAGCACGAGACCGTAATAGGGAATCATATCGTTTTCTGAGGTTCTCAAAAAATCACCCGCAGTGAAGAGACTTATGTCATAGTAATTCACACCTACACTCGGTCCAATCTTCATTCGTAACTTTCGCGTCTTATCTAAAGACTGGCTAATTTCTGATTGTACGGTACATTGCTCGTAGAATCGTATCAACTTTTTTATGGCTTGGGTGGAATAAGCGATAGGCTGCTGATCTTTTGCGATCTTTGGGCAATCTCTGAAAAAATACCTCAATTGACCAGTGTATCTCTTATCCAAGCTATAATTGCCTTCCCGTAAGTTATCCCTTTTGGTCAATTGTATCTGTTCGCCTGAGTCTTTAATGAGTACGTAATCTAAATATTTGCCATCAAAAAATTGGTAAAGATCAATATATCCGTCTACCAATTTTCTGAGGAAAAGCATTTTTTCTTGCCCATCTACAGTAGTACGAACCGTTTCAAAATAGAACGAGGGTTCAAGGTAAAAAGCTATTATATTTTCAGGTGTATAAGTCGTTGCTACCTCCTTCAAATTCGCTTTGAAAGAAATGCGTTCTGCTATTTTTGTTCTGTTTTCATCTTGGATAAAGCCGTATATGGTATCTTGAGTCGTATTAACGATAAAGCCTTTCAAGTACTTGTCGCTTTGCGC
>JBCDKV010000391.1:0-5412 GCA_038746215.1 Bacteroidota bacterium
GATTTTTGGAAAAAATCATTAGGAACAAACTCATTTCTGTCCGAAGGGCCTTTTGAAAACGGGATGAAAAACGAAGTTTTTCATCCCGTTTTCAAAAAAGAAAGAATGTAAATTTATTTCTTAACCATTACTAATTATACAGTACGTCATCATCAATTCGACAATTGAACAATTTTACAATTCGACTACTTGCACAAATTCATCCCGTTTGCAATATATTCGTATTCTTAACTACACTTACACTCTACAACAAGGAAGCCGATGAGATGTTGGTAGAAAATCGATGAACGATTAATTCAATGGATTGAAAATAATCTGGAAAATCATAATAATGCTAAAGGAAGCGAAAAAGCTAAAGAAAGTATTTTGAAGAATTTGGACAAAATAGACTAGCGTGAAAGCCTCCATACTAAAATAGGTGAGCAAATGAATAAAGAGCAAAATGCTGACGTAAGGTACAAACCAAGAATTACCCATCCGATTGCGTGTCGGACTAAAATTGACATTGTAGCCACCTTTAGGTTCTAATATTTTCAATACCCGACCACGTAGGAAAGCAATGAGGGTGCTAGCGCTGGCGTGTACGCCCGGGGTATCGTAAAAAATATCTACAGTAAGACCGATCAAAAATCCAAGAAAAATGAGCAGTAGGCGGTTGATGTTGAATGGCAAAAGTAGGATGAAAAGCGGATAGATGATAAAGCGAAAAGAATTCCAAAAGCCTTCGGCGATGACCACCTGTTTCAAAATCAAAATTTGAATCAGGACTAGAGCAAAAAAGCGCACGACATTGGTGATGATGATGCTATTGTTATTCATATAATCGTGCGTTTTCTAAACTATCAATCGCTCCTTTTTGTAGATGATTGATGACATAGACATATTGAATATTCGCCAAATCTTCAAACAAATGTACCCGAAGTTCCTGTGAATTAGACCCTTTCAGAGGCTCGATAGCATCTATGACACCAATGTTAATGTCGGTTGGAAATAGGCTGGAATAGCCCGTTGTTTGTAGCGTATCATTTATTTTTATGTCGGCGTGTATGGGAATGTCTTCTAAGTACATTTTCAGCGGATTCCTATCTTTTTCTCGCCAGACCAAAGGTCCAAAATAACCGTTTCGTTTCACTTTGGCATTGACGATGGCTTCGGTATTGAGTACCGACATGATGGAAGCGTAATCTTTCCCCGTCTTCCTCACTACTCCCACGACTCCCTTATTGGTGATGACTCCCATATGTGCTTTCACGCCGTCCTTTGTTCCTTTATTGATGGTGATAAAATTATTTCGCTGATTGATGGAATTTTTGATGACACGCGCACCAATGAAGGCGTAAACTTGCTCCAAACTATCCTGCCGTACGGTATCTATGCTAGAAGCCGTTTGCAGTTTGAACTGCTCTAAAGCTTCCTGTAGTCTAGCATTTTCGACGGCGAGACTATCCGCAATTTTATCCAATTGTACGAAATCCCTCGCTCGATTGGTGGTTTCGTGGAAGCTACCCGATACCCGATTCACAGAACTGAGCCAAATCATGCCTTGGCTCTCGTTGAACTGTACAATGAGATACATGCAAATAACTTCGAGTAGGAAGAAGAGTAATAGCGCACCGAAGCGTTCAAATATGAAAGTTAATACGCGCATGTTACGGAATGATAGATTCAGGTTTTGAGTTAGGGAATTTGTTTCCAGATTTTATGAATCGGAAGTTATTATTTTTTCATTCCTCTACTTTGATTAGGATAAATCTTATGCAAAAAAAGTGGAGTTTTTGATTTGATAAACAAGGTAGTTGTAATGGACTGGTTTTGTTTAAGTTGTTGATAATGTGTATTACTAAAAATCAGCTATCAGGTCATCCTACACTACTGAGCATTTCTAATTTCAACACATGGTCACATAGAAACACATAGGGTTTCCCTTCTAAGGTTGTAAATAACTGGTAATAAGACGCTTATACAGATTATTTCAATTCACTGAAATTCAAGATTATACCTCAATTTATGGCTTGTGAGTCTGACTTCTCGCTTCTAACTGCTGACGTCTAGCTTAGTTTTCTGAGTGCCTTAGTGGTTTGTTTTGCACCAATATCCACTGGTAGCTCCTTCTCCTAAATACTATTTCTTCTAATCAAAAAAGAATAGCGATCTGTTCCTTTCAGTGCAATACCAGTTCCTTTTACAACGGCTTTCAGTGGATCATCCGCAATGTGGACAGGTAATTTAGTTCGATCACTAATGCGCTTGTCCAGACCGCGTAGTAAGGCACCACCTCCAGTGAGGTAGAGTCCATTTTTATAAATGTCTGCTGCTAATTCGGGAGGTGTTACCTCCAATGCTTTTAGAATCGCATCTTCTACTTTGGAAATAGACTTATCCAAGCAGCCAGAAATCTCTGAATAATTAACCTTGATTTGTTTTGGGATACCTGTCATTAAGTCCCGACCATTGACCGCCATATCTTCGGGTGGGCTTTCCAATTCGGGAAGGGCAGAACCCACTTCAATTTTGATGCGCTCGGCTGTTCTTTCTCCAATCAGGATATTGTGTTCGCGACGCATATAGCCCATGATATCACCTGTAAATTCATCTCCTGCAATTCTGATAGACTGGTCACAGACAATGCCCGACAGCGCGATCACCGCAATTTCTGTTGTTCCACCTCCGATATCGATAATCATATTACCGACAGGTTCTTCTACATCCAATCCAATCCCTAGTGCCGCTGCCATCGGTTCGTGGATGAGATAGGTTTCCTTGGAATCAACATGATCTGCGGATTCAAATACGGCTCGCTTTTCTACTTCGGTAATGCCAGAAGGAATGCAGATCACCATTTTCATGTGGGAAAAGATACGCTTCTTTTTGCCGATCATTCGTATCATACCCTCGATCATACTTTCCGCAGCCGAAAAATCAGCGATGACACCGTCCTTTAGCGGACGTATAGTTTTTATGTTTTCGTGGGTTTTTTCGTACATCTGCATGGCTTTTGACCCCACCGCAATGGTCTGATTGCTTTTGCGGTCAATAGCAACGATGGAAGGTTCGTCTACTACGATCTTTCCATCTTGTATGATAAGTGTATTAGCAGTCCCTAAATCTATCGCTAGTTCTTGCGTGAAAAAACTAAAAAATCTCATTCAAATCTTACTCAACTGTTATAAAAAGTGATTAACACACGCAATTGCAGACTTATTGTAAACTTTAACATTCTTGCGCACTCATATCATTACTGCTTCTGCTCTCATGCACCATCCACTAAAATCGAATACTGTCTGCAATTTTAGTAACGGACCAATAATAACTTCCCAATTTATGACGGCATCTTTAGTCCTGCTACTGTGTTGAAAAGCCTCGCTAGCCGATAGGATGCCTACGTTTGACTCAGAAAAGGGAATCCTTGCATCCCTTTTGCTGAGTAGTAGCAGAACAAAACCTGCTTGGTCAAAATGAGAAACTTATTTTTTGTCCGTTACTTATTTCATATTAACGACGCCTTTAAGTCTATAAAATCAGTGAGTGTAAAAAGGATACGGGTCAGTGAAATGACCAATGTCACAGGGTACAATCTCAAAAATAGGACTTAAATCGGTGAAGTATTTTACTGTGAAGCGTGAAATTAATTTTAATTCGTGAGAGAACGAAACTATTCTGCTCGAAATTTGCCGCAAAACAACGCTTTTTTCATTGGAAATGGAAGAATATTAACCTTTATCCAATCCAAATAGAAGAAAAAGTCATTCTGCGTTAAATATGTTTATAGATTCCCTACGATCACTTCCCAAAGACTATCTTTTTGAAGGTATTTTTGGGCTTGGATTTGCAAGTTCTCAGCTGTGATTTGCTGAATGGTATTCGTCAGGACATCAAAATAGGCAGGATTCAAGTCATTTGTAACCAATGATTTATGAACGTCCATGATATTGAAAGCACCATCCAAGCTCATTAGCAATGTCCCCATCAAATAGTTTTTGACCATAGTTAGTTCCTCTGCCCCGACGAGTTCTTCTTGCAGGCGTTTGATTTCCTTGTAGATTTCTGTGCGTGTGGGGGCTACAAATTCGTTCCCCACTTCCGTACCGATATAAAAATATCCATCGTATTTCATGGCATCCAAGGCAGAATAGATATTGTAGGTGTAGCCGTTTTCTTCTCGGATATTCGCCATCAGACGAGAACCAAAATAACCTCCCAAAATGGTATTCAATACAAAAAAAGCAGGATAGTCTGGATGGTTTCGCGTAAATAGTCGTCGACCAATTCTAATGGCAGTTTGCAAGCCTTCTGGGTGCTGAATTTTTACAGATTGGGGGATATTTTCGATGATTACTTGTTGCGCGGACGTTTGCGCAGCGTCCATTTTGAGTTGTCCGATGTATCGGTTCATCAACTGACGCGTAGATTTGGGCAAATATCCACTGATAAAAATCATGCACTGATTGGAGCGATAATTTTGCTCGAAATGATTCACCACATCTGCCCTGCTGACAGCTTCGTAGTCTTCAGGGTAGCTGTTGTAGCCATAGGGCGTTGTCTTGTCAAATATGTATTCGGTGATGGTGCGATAAGCGACTACATCTTCTTTGCTCAAATCCACTTTGAGTCGCTGTTGGCTTCGTTGGATGAAGGATTGTAGTTCTCGTTCTGGAAAAGAAGGTGTTGCAATTATTTCTTGGATGATGGGTAATAGCCGCTCAAAATGTTTACTTAATGTATGTAGTACAACATTAGAAGTATCTAAATTGAATGGCGTTCCTAAGCTCGCCCCGTAAAAGTCAATTGTTTCTGCAATTTGCGCCGAACTCATGCTGCTCGTGCCTTCTTTCAGTAGCCCAATGGTCGTTCGACTAGCTAGCTTTTTTTGCTCGTAAGGACGTCCAGCCAAAAACACGATCTCCATTTTCACAATCTCTTGCGTCCCCATATTTAGCTCGTGCACTTGAATGCCGTTATCCAGACGATACCTAAATATTTCAGGTAGTTTTAGGTCTTTGACGGGATGTATGGGCGGGGCGATACTCCTATCTAGTGTTGTTTTACTCATATTGAATGCTGGTTAAGTACCTAGCTCTATTCACTGCTGGTTTTTACAGCTATCTTTTCTCGCTTTTTAGCGAAAATTTATTTCAAAAAAGGACGCAAAATTAATAGAATATATTGAAATCACTAACATTTTTCTCGCCCTGGGCGCATCTCAAAATGTCGCAGAAAGTTTTTTTCAAAGGTGAAAAACTTTCTGCTAGGGGGATTTTAAGGGTAAGAAGCGTTAAAACGTTAACGCTTCTTGCCCTTAAAAAACCCTTGGAGCATCCGAAAATCCTCCTTTGTAGATTTTCGGATGCGACTGCATGGAATGCAAACGAAAATTCGCCCTTTAATCAACAAAGCGACATTTTGAGATGCACC
>JBCDKV010000392.1:0-5398 GCA_038746215.1 Bacteroidota bacterium
AGCTATGCTTTTTTGACAAGAAGACAAACACAACTTTTTGACACAGAACGACAACTACAAACAGAACTAGGCGAAGAACGCGCTCAAACCGTTGACGATCGTGATCCTCGACAAATCAACCAAAATATGCGTCTAGGTTTGGACTACGAGTTGAATGAGAAAACTATCATTGGTGCATTATTTTCGGGCTACAATAATCGCTGGGAAATGAATGGGTTGAGTACGAATCGCAATTCTTTCGAGGACTAATTGACGAGCCTACTTTTGAGCGAACGAGAAGAGATTAATCACAGAAAAAATTACAGCACCAATCTAAATCTCAAACATCACTTAAACGAACAGGAAGCCATCAGTTTTGACGTAGATTATTTGAATTTTTACGATGATAATCCAACTCTCTACAACAATCGTTTTTTCGATAGTGAGGAGCTTTTTACGGAAGAGCAAATGATTCGTTCAGGCAAAGAAACGCCGCTCCATATTTGGGTAGCAAAAGTAGATTACGAAAGGCAGTGGAATGATAAGATTAGGCTAGAAATGGGTGTAAAAAGTGTGCTTTCTACTTTTGAAAACGACATCAAAGTAGAGACTTTGGAAGATGCTATTTGGCAAACTGATCCTTCCTTTACGAGCAATAGTGATTTGAATGAAAAAATATGGGCAGCTTATGTCTCCTCAGATATCCAACTAAGCTCGACAACCAATGCGCGCCTTGGCTTGCGCTACGAATACACCGATTCCAAGTTGAATACGGATACCGAAGGATTGGTAGTTGATCGACAATTTGGTGCTTTTTTCCCAACGGCTTTAGTATCGCATCAATTCAATGAGCAATGGAGCAGCAATTTTTCCTACTCACGCAGAATTACTCGTCCGACTTTCAATGAAATCGCGCCTTTTGTTTACTTCCTCGATCCGAATACTTTTTTCTCTGGCAATAGTGGATTACAGCCTGCCATCACCGATGCCATAAAGTTGGATTTAAACTATAAAAACATCTTTTTCTCTGCACAATATGCTGTACAAGATAGTGCCATCGCTCGCTTCCAACAGCAATACGATCCGACTACGGAAAGACTAATTTTCGTATCTGAAAACCTAAAAAATGCAACAACTTGGTCGTTCACACTTGGTATGCCGTTGGATATTACGCCTTGGTGGAACATGCGCATCAACGCGACTTACTACTGCCTAGAAAATAATGGTTACATCAATGAAGAACTGACTTCCATTACACAACATTACGCCCAAATCAATACCAATCAATCCTTCCAATTGCCTTTTGATTTATCCGCAGAGCTGGCGTTTGTATATACCGGACCAAGTCTTTGGGGCAAAAATCGAATAGGTGCAAACTACGATATGACGATTGGTTTGCAAAAGCAGTTGGGTGAAAGAGGCGGTACGCTTCGCTTTAATGTCATGGATGTTCTAGACAGCAATAGGATTCGATTAAGCTCTTATGAACCGACTCAAAATTTCTTCTTCAATGGAGACTTTGACTTGTCTCAACGCACTTTTTCGTTGAGTTATACACGAAGATTTGGCAACAACAAAGTCAAAGCGGAACGCTATAGAGCGGTGGGAGCAGCGGAAGAGTTGAAGCGGACGAATTGATATTTATAAATACGATAAAATAACCTTATTTTCTTGAAGGTATCTTGTCCAAAGGCGATCTCAGGAGCTTTACCAAATATTGCCAAAAACTTCGTACACGCCTAAAAAGAAAAGAGCGAATAGGATGAAAAAGGTAGGAAATCGGCACAAAGTAAAGTTGAACCTGGAATGAGATAAAACGGTGTTCATCCAAAAAACAGATAGGTTCACCGATTTTGTACCACAAGCGAGTACCTCGATTGTTATCTTGTGAAAATTTCAAGCACAGATCGAGGATCGCAACTATGAAAGCCTACTTCGCACTACAATACAAAATGACCAATCGGAAGCTCAGAGCAGCGGGCGTACATCCGCTCTTGGCTTATACTTTGGGCGTGCTTGTATTCGTAGTATTGGCACTCTATTTATTCCAAAAAACAAGCTTTGCTAAATACCTATTTGTGCTTGGCTATTTGAGTATTGTATTTCCGCTAACGGCAAAAGATAGAAGCGACTTTTTGCATACCGTATTTGGCGATCAAGAAAATCGACGGATTCGAGTGCTTGAAAATGGCATTCTTAGTTTGCCTTTTGTCGTTGTTTTGGCGATCAAAGGAGCTTTTTGGGAGCTTAGCGTACTACTTTTACTTGGCTTCGTTTTGGCGATTTTTTCTTTTCATGGCAGTACCAATCTTTCTATACCAACGCCTTTTGCTAAGCAGCCCTTTGAGTTTACGGTGGGCTTTCGCAAGACATTTTTTATCTTTCCGATTGCTTATGGTTTGACGATCATTGCGCTTAGTGTAGACAATTTGAATTTGGGTATTTTCTCCATGCTACTGCTGTTTTTGACGGCGATGAACTACTACCTCAAACCCGAGCCACAGTATTATGTATGGATTCATAGCCACACGCCCAATGCCTTTTTGTTCTACAAAATTAGGGTAGCTACCAAAAATATGCTCTTGCTGTGTAGCCCGATTTTGTTGGGACTTTTGGCGTTCTATCCTAGCAATTACGGCTTGCTCTTGCTCTTTTTTATGGCAGGTTTACTACTGTTATGTACGGTCATAATGGCGAAGTACGCCGCTTATCCACGAGAGCTCAATTTACCTGAAACCATTTTACTCGCTTTGTCGATTGTGCTGCCACCATTTGTCATATTTACGCTACCTTTTTTCTACGGTAAAG
Organism: Bacteroidota bacterium; assembly: GCA_038746215.1. Taxonomy (GTDB): domain Bacteria; phylum Bacteroidota; class Bacteroidia; order Chitinophagales; family Saprospiraceae; genus JAAUTG01. The sequence goes on from JBCDKV010000392.1 coordinate 2,788, forward strand.
CGTTGAAACAATTAAACTCAATCTTGCATGATAAACATTAGTGGACTCAGCAAACGATACGGTCGGAATGTAGTATTGAAAGACATTAACCTTAGTTTTGAGCAAGGCAAAGTCTATGGTATTGTCGGCGAAAACGGAGCAGGCAAAACGACGCTCTTTCGATGCATTGCAGATTTGGAACGCTATGCAGGCATCATCACTGCAGACCGAATGCCACTGAAAAATCATTTGGGTTTGCTGTTGACTGAACCTTTCTTTTTCTCCAAAATCACAGGCGCAGAATATATCCAATTGTTGTGCAATGCGCGCCACAAAACTAGTGTGGACATCGCCGCTAAAAACATCTTTGATCTGCCACTCCATCAGTATGCTTCCACCTATTCCACGGGCATGAAAAAAAAGCTTGCTTTCACTGCTATTTTGCTACAAGAAAACGATTACTACATCCTAGATGAACCCTTCAATGGCGTTGATATTCAGAGCAATATCATCCTGACGGAGATTATTCTGAAGCTCAAAGCTTTGAACAAAATCGTCTTGATTTCTTCTCATATTTTTTCTACGCTACAAGAGACTTGCGACGAAATTCATTTGCTCCGAAAAGGCGAACCAATTAAGTCCGTACAACAAGCTGACTTTGAAGCTTTGGCAGCGGAAATGCGGGCCGTGACAGTGGGGAATCGGGTGGAGGAATTGGGATTGAGGTGAATAGATAAACTTACCACTCAAACAAAAGAACGATTCGCTAAAAACTGGTGCATTGAGTTATTTATGCGAATAACGGGTAAAATAATCCATTTTGTGGCAATAGCAGTTTTATTAAACTTTTGAAACTTAGTAAAGTGTTTGGGATTGCGCAACAAGTATGCCCAAGATTTTTTTATGGACGGAAACACAAATTTACCAGGCATACTTGTTGCTCAATTTGCGGATATTAACCTGAACTATGTCTGAGTTAAATGTCAATAAAAATGAAATCTGCACAGCCGTTATTCGCATTATTTATCAACATACTCAATACAAACGGGCGTACCAATCTCGTAGTCTAAATCTAAATAGGTCAGTTTGCCATCAACACCAATTTGATAGCTAGTGATGTTACTGGTATTTTGATTGGCGACCAGCAGCAGTTTGTTGTTTGGGCTGATGCTAAAATTACGAGGATATTCGCCCCTAGTCGATTCAAAGCCCAGTGATGTCAATTTACCATTCTCAGCGTCTACGCTAAATATGGCAATGCTGTTGTGTCCACGATTTGAACCGTACAAAAACTTTCCATTCGGATGCAAATGAAGGTCTGCGCAATAACTTGAAGCTGCGTAATCCTCTGGCAACGTACTAATGACTTGAACAAGGGAGAAACGCTGATCGGCTGTTTCGTATTGAATGACCGCAATGGTGTTATCTAATTCGTTGATGACGTACAAAAATTGTCCATCTGCTGACCAAGCCATATGTCGAGGTCCAGCACCTGCTTGCACTGCTACGAAGGGCTGGGTATGAGCAACTAGTTGTTCCTGTTTTTCATCAATCGTAAATAGCCAGATCTTGTCCGATCCTTTATCGGCTACTGCAATGTATTGGTTATCAGGCGATGCTTGGGTAGAGTGCAACAACGGTGCAGTTTGCTGCGGATGTACACTTGAGCCTTCCAACTGAATACGCTGAATATCTTTTAGCTTATCGTCTTCGCCAAGCTTGAAGACTTTGAGCTTGCCTCCAAAATAATTCGTCACAAAAATATATTGCCCACTCTGATCTTGTCCAAGGTGGCAAGGTGCTTGCCCGTCGGTCGGAAAACGATCTACTAATTGTAGGCTATCCGCTACGATTTTATAGTGGTATAAAAATCCAGTGGGTTCATCTTCTCGTGCCAATTCACTCACCGCATACAAATGGGACTGGTCTTTTGATAAACTTAAGAAAGAGGGATTAATAATTTCCGCTACGGTCTGCTGCGCTGTGATTTTTCCAGTTGAATGATCCATTTCAACTCGATAGATACCTTCGGCTTTGCCATCTACGTGTCCCTCTGATCGGGTGTAAGTACCGATGTAGGCGGTATGCGTGTTATTAAGCATTTGTTCTGCTGTTGTTTCAGGCGATCCTTCGCTACAAGCTAGGCATAAAGAGCTGCACAGTATCAATGTAAGGTAGAGTAGTATTTTCATGGGGCAAATATAGCGTTTTCCTCTTCTTGTGTGAAAGCGAGTATTTTTTGGGCTATTGATCTTTGAATTGAAATTATGGCTGTATGAAGTTCCAGTTTCGTTAACATTTTACTCAGAAATAACCTGAGTACACTGTAAACTAAATAACTTCGTCTTTTGACGGTCTCTTTTGAAATCTATCTGTGTTATTTTTTTGCAGGAATAACTCGTTATGCCAGAAAAAATGCCTTGATATATTCCAAAATAGCCTCGGTCAAAAGAGCAAATAAATTTAATTTACAGTGTACTGAGTCAATGCAAGATAATTGAGCATACTTGTTGCGCGATCTCAGGAAATTTACCATAATTTATTTCAAGTATTGCTCAAAACTTCGCGCACGCCTATTTTTAAATTGCTAATTTTTATGAAATAAAAATTAGCAATTTGGGTGGCCCTTTTG
>JBCDKV010000393.1:0-5374 GCA_038746215.1 Bacteroidota bacterium
ACTGGAAGACACAAGAAGTAGAAGAAGTCTTTGGGATAGCACCAGCTAAGGACAAAAGCAAAATGGAAGATTGGGAAAATGCTACTTTCGAGCATACCGAAGCGGAGCAAAAAGAACTCATCAGTCTACAAAATCACTTAATTGCGAAAGTCAAATATTGGAACGAAGCAGCCCTGAAATTTTACTTTCTAGGTCCGCTCATTCGCATGGTACAATACGATACAGAAAAATACAACTCTTTTTTGGAGCAAAAATTGAAAATCAAAATCAATGAAGAAATAGAGATTTCTGGTAACATAGATTTTTTAGTAGCCACTGGAAAGCAAATTCCTAAAACGCCATTTTTTGCCTTGCACGAGTACAAACCCGAACCCAATATCAGTACCGATCCGCAAGGTCAGCTACTGATTGCCATGTTAGCCGCTCAGCGAGAAAATAAGCAGTTAGGCATTGAGTATCCACTATATGGTGTATACGTTACGGGGCGTCTTTGGTTTTTCCTTATTTTAGCTGGTAATCAGTATGTAGAAAGTCTAGCTTATGATGCTACACAAGCAGACTTATTTCAGATTTTCTCTATGCTCAAAAAGGCAAAGGTCTACATTGAGCAGCAACTTAATGAGACCGAAAATAAATCATAGAAGTATGCGTTTGCTCAATCTATCTCTATCTCTTGTACGTTACTAATAACAAAGTCGTTATACCACTTTCATCAACTCATTAAGTTTCAAGACTAAACCTCAATTTTTGGTCAGCAAGTCTGACCTCTCCTTCCTATTTTCACTTTTTCCTTACCAAGTTTGATTTTTTCACCAGTCGAAAACGAATGAACAGGACTGTCATCGCCATGCTTATCTGAGTTGTAAAAGTAGTTGATATTGTAGTATCAAATTACTGATTTTATGAAATAAAAATTAGGCGTGTATGAAGTTTTGAGAGTGCTTGAAGTAAATCTAGCAGCATTCCTGAGATCGTGCAACAAGTATGCCCAAAGATTTTTTATGGACGGAAACACAAGTTCTCAGTTATTTTCCTCATGAAAATAACTGAGAACTTGTGTTTCCGTCCGAAGAAACTTACCGAGCATACTTGTTGCTCAATTATATTGCATTGACTTGGGCTGTTTTCAAGTAAGATGTTAAGAAAAATGAGACTTCGTACACCACTAAATAAAACTAGCAATTTGATAGTCCTTCTTAGACAGAAATGAGGTTGTTTTTAGTTCCATTTTCAAAAAATAATGTCAAGCAAGTCGATAAACTTATCCTTTCATCCCCCAAAAACACTTTTTTATCGAATATTTGGTATAATAGTAATACCTTGCATTGCATAAGTAAAGGCAATACCATATATTTGTAGTATGAAAGGAACAAACACACAAGAGAAATTGGAGAATACAAAAGCACAGATGCGCAAGGGCATCTTAGAATTGTGTGTGCTGTCGATTATATCAGAACAAGAAGTCTACCCTACTGACATCATCAATCAGCTAAAAAAATACGATCTGATCGTAAAGGAAGGCACACTCTATCCCTTGCTCAGTCGGCTAAAAAACTCAGGGCTACTCGGATACAAATGGAAAGAAGTCGAGGGAAAAGGTCCGCCGCGCAAGTACTATTTGCTCACGGAGGACGGGGCAAATTTCCTGCACGGACTGCTAGGAACTTGGGATAAATTAGTTAATGCCGTTCAAGCGACGACGAAAAACATCACCACTAATGAATAAAATAGTCAATGTTAACTTGGGAGGCTATCCCTTCAATATTGATGAGGACGCCTACGAACACCTGAAAAACTATTTAAACACCATCCATCGGCATTTTACCAGCTCCGAAGGCTATGATGAGATCACAACCGATATAGAAATTCGACTCGCTGAAATTTTCCAAGAGCAACTAGGCAGCCGCTCCATCGTGAGCAGAGCAGATGTGCAAGCGGCTATTTCTGTGATGGGAACACCTGATGAGTTTGGTGCAGAACCCATAGAGGAAAATACCAGCTACGAGCGTCCGACCATGAAAACGGGCAAACGGCTTTTTCGCAATGGCGAAGACAAAGTAGTCGGTGGTGTTTGCTCGGGATTAGCTGCCTATTTGGGTATACAAGACCCATTGTGGCTGAGGATTCTCTTGGTGATCTTGGTGCTTTCGTCGGTCGGCTTTTTGATTCCTGCCTATTTGATTGCTTGGGCGATTGTGCCAGAAGCTAAAACGAGTTCTGATCGTCTAGCGATGAAAGGTGAACCCATCAATGTCTCCAATATTGGAAAAATGGTAGAGGACGAAATGAAAGATTTGTCCAAACGCATCTCCGATATAGGCGACAACATCAGCGACGAATTCAAACATCAAAAAAAAAGGATTGACGGTTCGGGTGGGAGCATCCATGATGCGCTTTTTGAGATTCGTAATGCCTTAGCGCAAGTAATCGCTATGCTGGGCAAAGTGATTCATGTGATTTTAAGAACTATTTCACGACTCTGGAAACCACTCTTGATGATCGTCAGTCTCATTGTTGCTATTGTATTTATAGCGGTTTGGATCGCTAGTGCAGTAGGTATTTTTGTAGGCTTGCCTTTCGTGGACTACATCACACCAGATCGTCCTTGGGTGAGCTACGTGAGTATCACCAATGCTTTTGTTGTGATCGCCATTCCCATGCTATCTATCCTGTTGCTACTCATGCGAGGCTGGACACGCTATCGCTTGAATAGCTATTGGCGAGCAGGTTTGGGTGCATTTTGGATGCTCAATGTGATTAGCTTCTTTAGTGTGGGCAGCGTGATTGCTAGGGACTTCAATGCTGGCGCGAATGTTGACAAGTCCAGTTTTCCAATCACTAATACGGATACCCTCTATTTATCTATGGAAGACATCGGCGACTACAATCAAAGCTTTATTCGACTCTTCGACGAGGACATCATTTTCGACGAAGACCAATTGGTCTTGGATATGGTTGATATTGGTTTGATACAGAGCAGCGATGAGGACTTTCATTTGGTAGAAGATGTTTACGCTAGGGGCAGAACGAGACTGGAAGCCAGTCAATTGGCGTCGAGCATTGATATTACCGCAAAAGTTGTTGGTAATAAGATTGTTTTCCCATCCCATATTGAAATTCCCAAAGGCACGAAATTCAGAGGACAGCACGTCAATTATACGATTGGGATTCCCAAGGGAAAATACGTAAAATTTGATCGCGAAGTCGGTAATCATATTGAACATTTCAGCCGATCTGATAAAGAGCGTTCGCATTGGTATCATCGTCCTGGTGTTTGGCGCATGGAAGCAGATGGTTTAGTTAATATGACCAACAGGGAGCAAGAGGGAGCAGAAAAACATTACTATTACGGCATCGAAAAATATCAAATTGAAGGAGAAATGGAGGTAGATTTCTACTACTCCAACCGTCATAAAATAGAAGTGAATGCAAAGGGAAAACATCGCGATCAGGTGGAATTTAAAAAGCTAGACGATCAGGTATTCATTACATCTAATATAGAAAACCCAGAACGTCCCATCCGCCTATCCATCGGTTTGTCCAACCTACAAGCTGTGCAAGCTTACGGTACGGATGATGTAAAAATTGAAGGTTTCGATCAGAAAGCCATGGATATTGTGTTCAATAGCGAATACGAACTCAAACTACTTTCTAATATCGAACACCTGAAAATACGCCAAAAAGGAAGCGGCAAAATAGAACTGGTCGGCAAAGGGAAAACGCTAGATTTGAATGTGGGCGAAAGCTCAAATTTCGATACCGAACGCTACGATCTGTACTCTGCCAATGTACGAGTGCTAGAAGACAGTTGGGCAAGGCTAGCCGTCAGCGATACCTTACGTCAGCAAATTGATGCGTCTAGTAAATTGGTGTTGGAACTCGAACCTAAAGTGGTGATTAGCGAGACTTTGTAGCGGCTCTAAACCCTTTTGGACATACTTGTTACGCGATTCTCTGACATGGACTCAAGTTATCTGCTGCTGAAAAAGGTCAAATTTCACACACCCCTGATTAAAAATTAGGTGTGAACGAAGTTTTGAGCGACCCTCGGAACAAGTCCTAGTAAAGCTTCTGAGATCGCGCAACAAGTATGCTCAATTATTTTGCATTGACTCAAGCTGTTTCTGAGTACGATGTTAAGAAAAAACAAGGACTTCGTACAGCCCTGATTAAAAATCAAAAATGTCTAACCGTCTATTGAATATACTTTGCTACCCCATATCTTTGCCCCCATGAAAATACTGAAACAAAGTGTCTATCTATTTTGGATCATTAGTGTTATCGGGATTGTAGGCTACATCGTACTACATCCCGATAGTTTTAGCGTTGAAAGTATTACTGCCTCCCTTGGCAAATTCCAGTCTGAATTGCTTTTGGTCTATGCGATCGTGAGTATCCTTCGTGGTATTTTCCTCTTACCTGCCACACCTTTCGTCCTCGGCGGTGCGGTGCTTTTTCCAGAACAAGCTTGGCTAGTATTACTCATTTCCATGCTGAGCGTCTTCCTCTCCTCCACTGCTATCTACTATTTTTCCGATCTATTGGGTTTCAGCAAGCAATTAGAAGCTCGTTTTCCCAAACAGCTTCAAGTCTGGAAAGCACGCCTCAGTCATCCTCGCGCCGTGCTCTATGTGCTAGGCAGCACTTTGATTCCTATCTTTTCCAATGAATTAATTTGCTACGTGGCGGGACTCGTCAAGATGCCTTTTTTGTACGTCATTTTTGGCGTAATGCTTAGTTCTTTCGCTGTTTTTTATGTCTATATCTACTTTGGTAAGAGTGTGGTGGGGTTGTGGTGAGGTGGAAACGATTGTCATTATTTTTACGATGACGGGCAACTCTAAGCTTGCCTGCCATCTTAACTACTTTAGCTCAAAATACAGCACTCTTTATCTCAAGGTTCAAAATGACAGTCACCTTCGAAGTGACCGTCATTAAGCGAGAAGCAATCTTTTGGCTAGTGCTTGATTACAAAGTGTTCCATTCCTTAAACCTGCGTAATCTCTAGCTGAAGAATACAGCCAATCCGTCGCTACAGTACACAATCCCGTTTTTACCGCATTTTCATGGATGTAATGAAAGCATTGCACGGCATAGTCATTGTCCTGCCGAAACATCAAGTCTTGATGTTTTCCGTTTAAAGTGATAAAACCATCAATCCAACCATCTTTAGCTTTAGTCTTATTTCTAAAAAGACTGCCTCTCCTACCCTCTTGTTTATTAATCCATAGAGAACCACCGTCTATGACGGTGGTAATGTAAATTATGGTTTTAGCAATTATTCAACAACCAACATTTACAATTATGGGTAAATATCGGAAATTAAGCCCTACTGTGTATAAATGCGAATATCACATAGTATGGACACCAAAGT
>JBCDKV010000394.1:0-5370 GCA_038746215.1 Bacteroidota bacterium
AGCCAACTACTATCTGAAGGCTATCATCAGTGGAACGGAAGAAGGGCATATGGATGTGTATGAAGATGTATTCGATGCGGCTGTTCATTTGATGGGAGTGGAAATCGAAGAAGATGGAGTAGTAAGTGGAGGAAAAGTTATCATGTCGGCTATTAGCGACGCTTATTTGACGACTTATGAAAAGATAGACACCTTAAACCAAAAACAAATCCGATTAAACGACGAACTCAACAACCTCAAACTAGCAACCGAAAAAAGAAAAAGAAATAAAAGCCTTTGGTTACTTGGCTTATTGGCATTGGGCATATTGAGTGTTGTCACGATCATTTACCTTTGGCAACGCAACAAGACGATTCGTCAAAATTTTGAAATTCGTTTAGAGGCACTGCGCTCGCAAATCAATTCGCATTTCATTTCTAACACCCTGAATGCCATTGATTTGCTCATCATGGAAGGCAACAAAAACGATGCTTCGCGCTACATCGTCGATTTGCATCGCTTGGTCAGAATGATCTTAGATAGCTCAAAAAGGACATTGATTAGTTTAGAAAGAGAAGTCGATATCCTAAAGCGTTATCTGAAACTAGAAAAATTGCGATTGGGTGAACGGGTTCAGGTAAAGTGGGATATAGCGGAAAATATTCATTTAGAAAATCATCAAGTACCGCCTTTGATTTTACAACCCTTTGTGGAAAATGCCATTTGGCACGGTATTTTGAATAAGGACAACAATGAAGCTGGGACGGTACAGATCACGATGAAAGATCAGGGAGAAATGATTGAGTGCAATATTCAGGATGATGGTGTGGGGAGAAAACGGGCAAGCGAACTCAAAGCAGAGGCTGCTTTAGAATTTCAGTCTTTGGGCATGAAAATAACGAACGAACGCATAGATGCGCTCAAAAAGATCAAAGACGCGAGTATAGAAACCATTGATCTTTATGACGACAAGGGGCAAAGTGCGGGCACTAAAATCGTGATTCGATTGCCAAAGCTGAGTTGAGATACTGAGGTCAAAAAATACAAACAATATGATAAAAGCAATCATTGTAGAAGATGAAGAACACGGCAGAAGAGCATTAGAACTCAAGCTGAAAGAATACTGTCCCGAGGTGAAAATCTTGGCTTTCTGTGCAAGCGTAGAAGAAGCAGTGGAAAGCATCAATCAGATGAAGCCTCAATTGGTCTTTTTAGATGTCCGACTACATCGAAAAACGGGTTTTGATGTATTGATGCAATTGGAAACCGTTCGCTTCGAGGTCATTTTTGTAAGTGGCTACGAAGAATACGCCATCAAAGCCTTTCGAGAAGGTGCATTAGACTTTATATTGAAACCCATAGATGTAGAAGAACTCAAGACCGCCGTAGAGAAAGCCAAAAAAAAGTGGAAAGTCCTGCAAAACGTAACGCGTCTTGTGACGCCTATTTCCACGGGGATTCGCATCATCCCAATCAAACAAATACTATACTGCAAAGCCGAAAATAATTTTACTCGCTTTTTTCTCCAAAACGAAAGTAAGACGGTAATGACCCCACGATCTTTGCGAGACATTCAAAATCATCTACCAGAACCACAGTTTTTTAGAATCCATCGTAGCTTTTTGATTAATCTCTGTCACGTAAAAGAATTTCATCGTGCGGCGGGTGGCTACATCATCATGGAAAATGGCGATGACTTGAGCGTAAGTGCTTCTAGTAAGGAGGAACTATTGGAGCGATTGGCGAGTCCGATGGATTTTTGTCAGTAATGCAAATGCCGTAGTACGAACTGAATACTTACTAAATTTTCAAAATTTAGCAAATCTAAATCTCTGCTCGTATCAATGATACTCAGAAAGATTAGAAACGATATGTTCTCACATTCAAAAATTGATTCAATTATCTGAGAACTGCCTTTTGTTTCGATTTCTTATATGGTCTTAGTTCTACTTTAAGACTCTAAAATTAATTGATTTTCAATTGGTTATGTCAGTTTTCGGAGGTTTAGAAAAAATGATTTTTATTGACTGTTGTAGACTAGAACACCTATATTTATTGAGATTTTAGTTTCAAAAGCCAATTAATTATGGGTCTGTTTTACAAGAAATAAGCTATTGAAATTACTTATGAAAGTCTTTATTTATAAGACTTAGTAAAGTGTAGCCGAGGGTCTTAATGTAGAATTAAAAATGGAAATTTATTTCTCCAGCGTTACTTAGCAAAAGATGCAAGCACTCACAATTTTGGTGGGTAGCACATCACATCGCCCGTCGTTCCCAGTAATTTTGTTCTTCTGCTTCCTCCAAAATGGTCAGGTAGTTGATGTAGCGCAATTCGCTGATTGCTTCTGTTTCGACGGCTGCTTTCACGGCACACTTGGGTTCGTCGCGGTGCATACAATTTGCAAATTTGCAGTCTTTGGCATAGTCAAAAATCTCGCGGAAATTATGCGCAATATCCATCGGCTCTAAATTATTGAAAGAGAGCGTCTTGATACCCGGTGTATCTATAATCGTACCGCCGAAATCGAGTGGATACATTTCGGCAAAAGTGGTAGTATGTTGTCCTTTGCCCGAGAAATCTGAAATTTCACCCGTTCGGAGTTCCAACTGCGGCTGAATAGCATTGACTAGAGAAGATTTACCTACGCCCGATTGTCCACTAAGCAGGGTTTGTTGGTCTTTCAAAGTATGCTTTAATTGCTCAAGTCCTTCACCCGAAAAGGCGGAAGTTACCAATACTTGATAACCAATCACTTCGTACATCTGTTTTAGGTAGTCATAAAGCTCCATATCGGCTGCTTGATAAACATCCGATTTATTGAAAACAATCGTTGTGGGAATACGATAAGGTTCTGTCATGAGCAAAAAGCGATCAATGAAGCCTTGTTTCAATTTTGGAGCAACAACGGTCGCAATGACAATGGCTTGATCGACATTGCTAGCGAGCAGGTGAATATGATGCTTTTTTCTGGGTGATTGGCGAGCCACGTAATTTTTTCGATCCAAAATAGTTTGAATGATACCCGTCTCGTCGGCAGCTTCTATTTTGATTTGCACCTCATCCCCTACTGCCACGGGATTGGTCAGCTTCTTCCCCTCCAGCCTAAATTTTCCAACGATACGGCATCGAATCACACTGTCATCTTCCAGCCGAACCTGATACCAGTTACCCGTCGATTTGATTACTGTTCCTTTGTGCATAAAATTTGGATAGTTGATTTTGAGTCTTCACTTGTTTTTCCTTCCATAAAAACCCTTTGGGCATACTTGTTGTGCGATCCTAAGTGCTTTACGATAACTTATTTTGAGTGTCTCTAAAAACTTATACATACTTGCTATTTAAAGCAACAACTCACATTTAGTTGGTTACTTTTTAACTACAAATCCAAGATTTAAGTTCCTACCTTGCTCCTATCCACACAGTAGCAAATGGAAAAATACAAGTTTTAAAATCCTAAAAATCAATTGTTTAAATAATATTAGCTAAAGTTAAAGCTCGTACAAATATCCCATATTTTATTCTTTTTCTAAGAAGAGGAAGAGATATATTTGATTCCTTTTATAAGTTTTTAAGTAATTGTAATAAAGGTCAGCGTATAGGCCATCCCGAACAGGCGACGCTTTTCGACTTTTCACAAAAAGTAATAGTGCCAGAAAGATGAACGAATACAATAAGTACAGTAGGCATGTGACACAAGACGAAACACAACCTGCGGCACAAGCCATGTTCCACGCTATAGGCATGTCTGTGGATGATTTGAAAAAGCCCCAAGTAGGCATCGTGAGCACAGGCTGGGAGGGTAATCCTTGCAATATGCACCTGAATGGATTAGCGACTAAAGTGAAAGCGGGCGTACAAAGCTCCAATGATTTGATGGGTTTAATTTTTCATACCATCGGCGTGAGCGACGGTATTTCGATGGGGACTAGTGGTATGCGATATTCCTTGCCTTCCAGAGACATTATCGCGGATTCCATCGAAACGGTAGCTTCTGCCCAGTGGTACGATGCGGTGATTGCAGTGGTAGGTTGCGATAAAAATATGCCGGGTGCGATGATGGGGCTATCGCGTTTGAATCGACCTGCTATTTTAATGTACGGCGGGACAATTGCGCCGGGCTGCCACAAAGAGAAGAAGCTGGATATTGTGTCCGCTTTTGAGTCCTATGCTGAGTCCTTGCGCGGTGAAATAGATCAAGAAGAACTGAGCAATATCATTCAAAAAGCTTGTCCTGGTGCGGGTGCCTGTGGCGGAATGTACACAGCAAATACAATGGCTTCTGCCATAGAAGCGATGGGTATGAGCTTACCTTTTAGTTCCTCCTACCCTGCCGTGAGTCAGCACAAAAACGATGAAGGTTACGACGTAGGTAAAGCGATCAAGCAACTGATTCAAAAAGACATTAAGCCGAGAGACATCATGACCCGTACCGCCTTCGAGAATGCGATTACGCTAATCACGGTTCTGGGTGGTTCGACCAATGCCGTCATGCACCTACTAGCCATGGCAAGAGCCGCAAATGTCGATTTGAGCATTGACGATTTCCAACGCATCAGCGATAAAACACCTTTTCTAGCAGATTTAAAGCCCAGTGGTCAATACGTTATGCAAGACCTCTTCCAAGTAGGTGGTGTACCTGCTGTGATGAAGCTGCTACTGGAACACGATTTCATTGACGGCGATTGTATGACCGTGACGGGAAAAACCATTGCGGAAAACCTGAGTGAAGTGGCTAGCCTAAGCAAGGGACAAAAAATTATTCAACCTTTTGATCAGCCTGTCAAGCCGACTGGGCACCTACAAATACTGTATGGAAATTTAGCTGAGGGAGGTTCTGTCGCAAAAATAACGGGCAAGGAAGGCGTCCTTTTCGAAGGAAGAGCGCGGGTATTTGACCAAGAACAAGACGCTTTGAACGCTATTTACGCTCGAATTGTTCAGGAAGGCGAAGTTATTGTTATTCGCTATTGCGGACCCAAAGGCGGGCCTGGTATGCCAGAAATGTTAAAGCCCACTTCTGCTATCATGGGTGCAGGACTGGGTAAGAATGTAGCCCTGATAACGGATGGTCGCTTTTCGGGTGGTACGCACGGTTTCGTCGTGGGGCATATCACCCCCGAAGCACAAGAAGGTGGATTGATTGCTTTTGTAGAAGATGGCGATCTCATCACCATAGATGCTGTTAATAATTTACTACAAGTCCATTTGACAGACGAAGAAATTACAAGTCGAAAAGCCAACTGGAAAGCTCCTGCCTTGAAAGCTGAAACGGGGGCGTTAAGAAAGTACGCCCACTGTGTGTCATCTGCCAGTGAAGGATGCGTTACGGATGTTTTTTGACATGGCTTAAGCCTAAAAAGGTGCATCTCAAAATGTCGTTTTGTTGAT
>JBCDKV010000395.1:0-5352 GCA_038746215.1 Bacteroidota bacterium
AATCATTAAAAACAACATCATTTCTGTCCGAAGGGACTCTTAAAAACAAAATTAAAAATGAAACTTTTCATTTTGTTTTCAATGAAGAGTGTCAAGCGAGTGAATAAACATGCCAAAAAAGAGCTACCTATCAATAATAAATAGGTAGCCCCGAAACTTGCGTCCTCTACGGCAAGAGGATATCCACTGTTCCTATGTAATTGGAATCTGTTACTGTTCTCATAACATTAATAATTTAAGATAAAAGAATAGGATACTATGCGCAGACTCGCAGCAGACACTACAAGCCCTAGCCTGAACCATAGCAGAGACAGGCGTTTCGTGGTGGATGCTCCTCTTTTATTGCCGTAGAGTGGATAAAAATGGTATTGGGTCTAAGATGTAGTTATATTGTTATCTAGCGGTTTATTTTTATAATAGTGATTCCAAGAGCAGTAAATCAGTAGAATACTGTAATTCTATGTAGTACTTTAATAACTGCCTTCACTATTATGGACTCCTCTTTTTCCGAAGTATGGTCAAGAAAAATTAGTTTTTTTATATATTTGTGGATAAGTAACTGATAATGAGGTAAATATTTTTTGTTTTTTTGAATTCCTAATGATAAGCCAAACAGATTATGAAGAAAAATCAAGATGTAGATCAAAAGCTCAGAGATTTACTACAAGAAGGGAAAAATGGAACGGAAGATTTATTGAATGAAATTCTCAATCACCACAGAGACGAATGTATGAGATATATCATGTCTATTGATCGTACTTTAAAAACAGATGAGGTTGAGGATATTTTTGTAGAGAGTTTATTTGCTTTAGAAACTCAAATCAGAAAAAAAGAAATAAATTCTATTATCGGTTATCTGAAAAAAATTTGTAAAAACAGGACGATTGATAAGACAAAAATAAGGCAGCGATTACCACTCAGTGCTTTGCTTTCTGAACATCAAGATATAGAAGACATACACTTAATCTCCTCTTTTGAATTGCCTGTAAAAGTAGCACAAACTGCTTGGGAATTATTTCGTAAGTTAGATGAAAAGTGTCAGAAAGTTCTAATGCTAAAATTCTACCAAGAATGTTCTTACAAGGAAATAGCAGAAGAAACTGATATGGCAGAATCATCAGTGGGCAAGAAAATACAGCGATGTGAAAAAGGGATAAAGGAATTATTGCTAGAGAATCCAATCACTAAAAAACATGTAAAAACAAAAAGATGAAAAATGCAGCGCGTATAGAAAAATATTTGAACCGAGCGATGAGCAGAGAAGAAGCTCAACAATTGGAAGTAGAATTGAAAGCGGATGAAAGCTTAATGGAAGAGTTAAAGCTGCAGCGGTTGATGCGTTTTTCTATTCAAATGAATCGAAAAGAAGAACTTCGTCAAAAACTGAAACAAGCTCAAGAAAAGTCATCAAAAACAAATAAAATCACGCCTACCAAAAGATCATTTTTCAATAAGCCTATTCAAATACTTGCTATCGCTGCCTCCTTTACGCTCTTACTTTTAGCGGGCTACTTCCTCCTCCGACAACAAGATCGTAATACTGTGATAGCGGACGCAAATTATACGTTTGATATTCTCAATGTAAGAGGGGAAACTGCACAAGAAAAATTATTAGACGACGGGATAGATGCTTTAGAAGCCAGCAACTACGCAGAAGCTATTGAACTCTTGAAGCAAGTGAAATACGATCCCATTCGCGCTCGCTACCTCATTGGACATGCACATTACCAAGCAGGGGACTACCAAGCTGCTAAATCTGACTTTGAAGCGGTTTTTTCACAGGGAGCAGCCGCAGGTGATTACAAAAGTGAAGCAGAATGGTATTGGTTGCTTACCAAACTTCAATTAGATGAATTAGATGACCAATTTGAGACGCGACTCAATCAAGCTAAAGGTAAAAGAGTACAAGTACTTACAAAACAATTAAATACTTTTTGGCGGTGAGTGTGAAGTTAAAAGGACTTAAAAAATGCCTACTCTACCCAATCACCCACTGACCTACCCAAAACGATACAGCAGAAACAAGATTAGTAGGGTGAGCAAAAATACCAAAATGACTAATCGCAATGCGGGAATCATCCAATTGAGCAGAGGAATACGATCTGTGAAAGCAGTGAACTGCTGGATGAATAGAAAGGTCTCTTCCTCAGTTGCCTTACTGGCACTAAAGCCAGATTGCGATAGGATTTGTCTAGCACGAGTAGCGTGTAGTACATCCACCTTGATACCTGCTCCACGATAGCCCATTGCTTCTACATTACCCAGTTGAAGTAGGGTTTCATTTTGTACTTTGAAATCAATACCCTCGTTTTTCAGTGCGTGTTTGATCAACTGTAATTCTGCAATGTTGAAACTTTCGTATATCTCGATGTACTGCATCCGTATTGATTATTTCCTGTCTATTCCTACTCCGTGAAAAAATTGGTACTTTTTGATGACGAGCCTTTGGAAATACCTGTCATCTGAATATCACGATTGAGCGGCTAATATAGGACAAGTTTGCGTACTTACTTAGTGTTATTTTGTTCCAAAAAGACTTTTACTTTGAAACAATCTCATTTTTCGGTGTAGGAACTCATACAAAGTAAATTTTATGAGATCATACTACATCAAATTAGCGTTCAGAGCTATCTTAAAAAATCGACTGTTTAGCATCATTAATGTGCTTGGATTAGCAGTGGGTATAGCTTGTTTCTTACTGGTGGGTGGCTACGTCTGGCAAGAATGGCGCGTAAATAAAGACTTGCGCAATTTGGACCGTCAATACATTATCCAGAGCCAGTGGAAAAAGCCCAATATGGGGATCGAATATACGACGATTGGTTATTTACCACGTGCTTTGCAGGAACACCACGGTCATTTGGTAGAGAATTATTATCGCTTTGATGCCATCACTTCCAATGTAGCAAATGGCGATAAAATCTTTCGGGAAGGACTACAAATTGGCGATAGTACGCTGCTGAATATGTATGGTTTTTCCCTGAAATACGGAGATGAAAAAACGGCTTTGAATGAACCGTATTCCTTAGTTTTGACTACAGAAAAGGCAAAGCAATATTTTGGTCAGGAAGCCGTGGTAGGAGCAGTACTCAGCATTGAAAATTTTTCGGGGGAACGGCGCAATTTCAAGGTGACGGGCGTATTGGAGAAAAGTCGTCAAAACTCTATCACTACCTTTAGTTCCAACAATGACAATCACTTTTTTATTCCCAGTAATACGCTGGCGTTTTTTGGTCGGAGTATCGACACTTGGCAAAATATTTATACACTAGCCTATCTCGAACTGAAGGAAGGAGTAGATGCCGATGATCTGAATTCGCCGATGTCCCAATTGGTAGCGGCAAACACACCAGCACACATTGCCGAAAATCTGGTGCCTTATCTCGTTCCTTTGAAAGACTATTATTTGAACGTCGGAGGAGGCGCAGTCAGAAAAATGATGACTACCTTATCTATCATTGCCGTTTTCATTCTAATCATGGCAATCATCAACTTTGTCAATATTGCGATTAGCAAGGCGGATGTGCGAAGGAAAGAAATTGGTGTACGAAAAGTCTTGGGTAGTCGCCGAGTGAGTCTAATGACACAATTCTACGTAGAAGCTTTCTTGCTGGTAAGTTTTGCTGCGCTCTTTGCATTGGGATTATATGTGCTTGCTCGCCCAATAGCCAGTGGTTTTCTGAGCAATGACATCCCCAGTCTGCTGGACTTTCCTTGGTATTTTTCGCTCTGGCTACTTGCGCTCATCCTCCTCATTGCCCTTCTAGCGGGTACTTATCCAGCACTCATCATTTCTGGTTTTCGCCCCATTCAAGCCCTAAAAGGTCAAAGTGCCAAGATCACGGACAAAGTCATATTGAGAAAGGGTTTATTGGTCTTTCAGTTTGCGGTAGCGACCGTCGTTTTGGTAGGTGCAATCATTATCAGTCAGCAAGTCAATCACTTTTTCAGCAAAGATTTGGGCTACAATAAAGACTTTATCATTGCTGCGCCAGTGGCTAGGGATTGGACACCAGCAGGCGTACAGAAAATAGAAAGTATTAGAAAACAGTTTACACAGCTTCCCGCCGTCCAAGCAGTTTCACTCTCCTACACTATTCCCAATGGTAACACAGCAGGGCAACAGGCACTTTACAAAGCGGGCAGCGACTCCACCAATGTCATTGCCGCAGAATCTATCATGGTGGATGCAAACTACGCCGCTACTTATGAACTTACCTTAGCCTCTGGCGATTTTTATGCGCCAAATTACAATCCTACTGCGCATGAACTCATTATCAATGAAGCGGCGAGCAAAGCCCTCGGTTGGGAAAATCCAGAAGATGCCCTGCAAAAACGCTTGCGTTTAGTTGGCAATTCAAGCCCCTTTACCATCAAAGGCGTGCTAAAAGACTTTCATTACAGTTCGTTGCACCAAGCGATAAAACCTGCTGTTTTCCCGAATGTATCTTCCACCAATTTGTACCGCTTTTTTTCCTTCAAATTAGAAAGCAGCCGTCTCAATCAAGCCTTGACCGATGTACAACAAACATGGATGACATTAATGCCAAACACGCCCTTCGATTATCAGTTTCAAGATGAAGCACTAGCGAGTTTATACCTCCGAGAGATCCGCTTACAAAAAGCAGCCTATGCTGCGACGGTCTTGGCGGCAATCATTGCGCTGCTTGGTATTTTTGGTCTATTGACCTTGAACATTCAAAAGCGAACGAGGGAAATTGGTATCCGAAAGGTGATTGGTGCAAACGCTGTTCATATCATTGTGCTGTTCCTCAAAGATTTTCTACCCATTCTCGGATATGCTAGTGTGTTGGCTTTTCCCCTCGCTTGGTACTTTGCAAAGGATTGGTTAGCAGACTATACTTATCGCATTGCCATTACAGGCTTACCATTCATCGGAACACTTTTGATATTGGGAATAGCCACTGTTCTACTGATTGGTATTCAATGCTTTAAGGCAAGTAGGATAAATCCTGTGGATGCCATTCGACAGGGGTAGTTAGCCATTGGCAGTTGGCTATTAGCCGCTAGTGTTAATTCTAAGTTCATGGTATGATCTAACACTCGTAAAAAAAGCAGGGCGGGGAATAAATTCATCTTACTGAATTAGGGCTGTACGAAGGTACTATCTAAAAAAGCAAGAAAAAAGAGAAATAAATTTTATAAATTTAGGGTAAAGTAGGGACAGGGTTCAAAAGTGTGAAAACGATTGAATTTGTACCCAGAGTAGCCTCTGAAAAGGAGGCTACGCCTTGTCCTATTGGGTCATTTGGCGTTTAGCGGTCAGACGATCTAGCTGCTCAGTGGATGTACATAATTTGGGTCGAAGATTTGATCCTTTTTCCAAAGGGT
>JBCDKV010000396.1:0-5351 GCA_038746215.1 Bacteroidota bacterium
CTAATTGTAGAGGACGAAATGATTATCGCCGCAAAGATTTCCTTGCACTTGGAGCAGTTAGGTTACGAAGTCGCGGGCATTATTCCAAGAGGCGAAGAGGCAGTGGTACATTGCCGAGAAAATGCACCTGATATTTTGCTACTCGACATTAATCTAAAAGGCTTAATTGATGGTGTAGAAACTGCGCAAGTCCTCCAAAAAGAAATGGAGATTCCCATTATCTACTTGACTGCTAATGCTGACGAAGCCACTTTCAATCGCGCTAAGAGTACACGCCCTTACGCCTTTATCTCCAAGCCTTATAAAAAACTAGACCTGCAACGTGCTATCGAACTCACCGTCAGTAGAATGGCAGAGGACAAAGGCATCACTATCACCAATGAGCAAGCACAAGAAGACTCTTACATCCTTTCCGACCGCATCTTTGTGCGCTCTAACAACAAAATGGTTAAGCTCTTCTTAAAAGACATTCTCTACGTGGAAGCCGAGCGTAGCTACTGCCGCATTCACAGCCAAGAGAGCGAATATTTACTCTCCATTCCGCTCAAAGATTTATACGAAAAACTCCAACCCGATCACTTTATGCGCGTACATCGCTCTTTTGTCATCAACCTAAAACAGGTAGATGAAGTAGCGGAAAGTCACGTAGTGATTAGTAAAAAAGCCGTACCATTGGGCAAGTCCTATAGAGAAGAATTTTTGCAACGGATACAGTTGATTTGAAGAAACTGCTTTGTCTAAATATGATATTTTGAATGAAAAATGTCAGCTACTTTTCATTTTTGAATAAATGGGTCGCAAAACTTCATTTCTTGTTTGTTTTCAACGGATAATAACCAGCAAATAGATAAACTTGCCTAAATTTGTTGCCTTGTTTATTTTATCATTCCTAATTTAAGCGTGTACGAAGTTTTAAGCAATACTTGAAATAAATGCTGGTAAAGCTCCTGAGATCGCGCAACAAGTATGCTCAAAGAGTTTTTATGGACGGAAACACAAAATTTCACTATTTTTCTCTAAAAAAAAATAGTGAAATTTTGTGTTTCCGTCCGAAGAGATTTATCAAGCATACTTGTTGAGCGATTTTCTGACATTGACTCAGGTTACTTTTGAGTAAAATGTTAAGAAAAACAGGACTTCGTGCACGCCTAATTCCTAATTGAAACATAGAAATATGAATTTTAAAAATGCCTTAACTTTATTTTGCCTGATCTGCCTAGGTTTTGCTGCGCAGGCACAGGGTTTGAACTTTCCTGACTTGGATAAAAGTGCTTTGGATGCAGCGCACTACCCTCGTACTTCTGCCTACAATAACTACATGGATGCGGACGATAAAAAAGATCCGATGGTAAAAGTCTTGTATTCTCGTCCTAAGAAAAATGATCGCGTCATTTTTGGGGAATTAGTGCCTTATGGTGAAGAATGGCGACTAGGTGCAAACGAAGCAACCGAAGTGGAGTTCTACCAAGCCGTTGAGATTGGAGGACAAACGCTGAATCCAGGTTACTACACCATGTTTGCGGATGTCTATCCTACGCATTGGGTCGTCAAATTATCTAGTGAACGCTTCATTGCGGGCAACAACAATCGAGACAAATCCAAAGATGTGGTGAGTCTGAGCATTCCCGTAGAGCAAGTAGCTAGCGAGCGCGAATCCTTCACAATTGGCTTCAAAAAAATAGACGATAACAACTGTCACATGATCTTTGCTTGGGATGATGTACAGGCTGCCTTGCCCATTGGCTTCAATCCTGCTTTCTTGGATACCGACAACAGCAGTCCGATGGATTTGGTACAGTTTCCTGCCAATTCTCGTATGCGCAACTCTGTGAAAAAAGAAGAATTGGAAGCTTCTAAACCTAAAATTCGCGTCGTTTTCAGTCGCCCACAAAAGAAAGATCGTGATATTTTTGGCGGCTTATTGGCTTACGGAGAACCTTGGCGAATGGGTGCGAACGAAACCACTGAGATCACCTTTTTCCAAGATGCTACAGTAGGTGGGGAGAAAGTTAGCAGAGGACGATATGGCATCTATGCTGTGCCACAAGAAGGTAAGTGGGACATCGTCATCCACCGAAATCTACCATCTTGGGGAACAGCTTATCACGATGAGTCTACAAATGTGGCAACCTTCAGCGTCCCCACTAAAAAGACCTCGAAAACGGTAGAAAACTTTTCTATCCTACTAGAGCAAAAAGTAGATCAAAAAGTCTACATGATTGTCGCATGGGATAATACCATGGTAGAGATTCCGATTGAGATGTAAGTGATGTGGATGAATCAAATCATAGTAAAGATAAATTTATCCGCTTGCTTGGCATTATTTTTAAACGCCCCTTCAGCTTTATTAATATTTTACTTGAAAATAGTCTGAGTCAATGCAAAATTACTGAGCAACAAGTATGCTCAGTAATTCTCTTCGGACGGAAACACCCTTTGAGCATACTTGTTGCGCAATCTCAAGCGCTTTACTAAAATTTTTCTCAGGCATCACCAAAAACTTCGTATACTCCTAAATAAAAATTAGCAATTGGAGAACCAAAGTGCCATCTACTCAGCCTCCTACTTTCCTATTTCTCCACCAAATTCATCGGATAGCCACTTTTTTCTCTTATCTTCCGCTTCCTTCTGCAAATAAAACGAAATGTGTAGTTATGAAGTAGAATGAGGTGCATCTCAAAATGTCGTTTGGCTGATTAAAGGGCGAATTTTCGTTTGTATTCCATGCAGTCGCATCCGAAAGTCTACAAAGGAGGATTTTCGGATGCTCCAAGGGTTTTTTAAGGGCAAGAAGCGTTAAAACTCTAACGCTTCTTGCCCTTAAAATCCCTCTAGCAGAAAGTTTTTCACCTTTGAAAAAAACTTTCTGCGACATTTTGAGATGCGCCCGTAGGATGATTGGAAGCTTCGTGCTCAATAATGAAGTTATCAAGGTAGATCGACCGATCAAAGCTTTCTGCGCTTACTCATCCACTGCTGAATAACTACCAAAAAAGAGATCAATGAAATTAAAAGTAGGATTACTCGGCGGAGGTTCATGGGGAACGACCGTCGCTTCACTGACCGCTAGAAATACGTCTACCAAAATATGGGCGAGAAACGAAAAGACCGTAGCGGAAATCAACCAATTCCATCGGAATGAAAAATACTTACCAGGCGCAAAGCTTACCGAATCTTTAACCGCACACACTTCAATTGCCGCAACCGTCGGAGATGCGGATGTGGTCGTCATGGCAATTCCTTCACAAAGTTTTAGAGCGGTCTTAAAGGACGCACGCCAACACATCCGACCTTGGATACCCATCGTCAGTCTTTCCAAAGGACTAGAACGTGGCACTAAGATGCGTATGACAGAAATCATCGAAAACCTAATGCCTGGACATCCCGCAGGGGTACTCTCAGGTCCTAATTTGGCGCGAGAAATTGTTAGTGGGCAAGCAGCAGCAGCCGTCATCGCTATGGTGGATGATACCATTGCGAAAGCCTTGCAAAAGGTATTTAGTACGGGTTTGTTTAGGGTTTACATCAATGAAGATGTCATTGGTTGCGAGCTGGGCGGCGCATTGAAAAATGTGATTGCCATTGCCGCAGGCATGGGCGATGGTGCTAATGCGGGTACGAACACCAAATCTGCGGTCATCACCAGAGGACTTGCCGAATTGACTCGATTGGGTGTCGCCATGGGTGGAAAACCCAGTACTTTTGCTGGATTGGCGGGCATGGGTGACTTAGTAGCCACTTGTACAAGCCCCCTGAGTCGAAATAGATCAGTAGGCTTTGAGCTAGGAAAAGGACGCTCACTGGATGAAATTATCAACGAAATGTCTATGGTGGCAGAAGGGGTAAAAACTTGTGGTGTCGTGATGGAATTGGCTAAGGAATACGGTGTCGATATGCCGATTACACATGAAGTCTACAAAGTCGTGAATGAAGGTAATACGGCATTGGATGCCTTCAAAGGTTTATTGAGAACGGAAGCAGGTAGAGAGGAAGAACCAGGATAATTAGCAAGTCAAAAACTAGTCGTGACTAATATTCGATGGTAGCGTCTTATGTAGTAAACAAACAAAGCGTATCGAACAATTTGTTTAGACAGGGCGAATTATTTAATTATATCAACTTAAATTTCTAATTATTATGAGTAAATTTCAGGAAGCAGTAGCCAATTATAAAAGTGAATTTGATAAATTGGGTATCAAATACGATGAAGACCTACTGACTGCTGTGACCAAAGGTTGCGGACCGTCTATCTATAATCCAGATTCTTCTAAAGTTTCTTCTTCCGACCAAGCAGAATTGGATCGGGTTAAGAAAAATTTCTTGAAGAAAAAACTAGGTTTGGACGATTCCCATGATTTGGACGGTGCGATCAAGGAAGTAGTAGAGCAGTTTGGTAGCTCCAACAGAAATAAATACCGTGCCATGTTTTACTATCTATTAGTCAAAAAATTTGGCAAGGAAGCGATGTACGCTAAATAGGTAGGCATTCATCAGGACTGGCTACTGGACATTTTTATAAGTCAGATGCTAGATCGTTTATTTAAGTTAGACTGTCAGAAATCACAGTGCTAGAATACTGTTTTTTAGATATATACGCATTGATTTTCTGGTGTCTTGCTGCTAGCATCTGACTTCTAGCCTAAGCTCATCTAATTAAGGATATGCCAAGCGTAAAACTATCGGAAGCACTAAAAGAAGCGATTGCTCACATGTCGCCCAAAGAGAAAAATAAATTGCTTTTTCGCCTGGTGGCAAAAGACAGTGCATTAGTGGAAAAGTTGACCTTTGAGTTGCTAGAAACAGAAGCAGATGCTAAGGAAAACCGTCGGGAAGATTTATACCGAGACATCAACAGAAAGCTAGAGGAATACCGCAATTATTATTACTCGCCAGGCTATCTGCTTTTAGAATTGCGTTCCATTAGCGGCGATATCAACCGACACGTAAAAACGACCAAAGACAAATACGGAGAGGTCGTTCTGAATCTCTTCATGCTCAATAAGAGCCTATCGCTTTTTTCGGATAAAATCAATCGAGCCAAGCCGCACAAACAAGGTACGTTGAGTGTCTACGTAGTGAAGAGAGCGGTTAAAATTCTGAAGCTAATAGAGCGAATGCACTCAGACATCTGCTTGGATTTCGAGGATGATCTTATCGAGCTAGGGCAGTGGATTAGCAAGAGTAGGATCATGAAAAATAATGCGCCACACGAAGGACTAGATATTGATCGTTTGCTGCAACCTCATTTATAAATCTCCAACGCAAGCATCCAGCAAAATCTCAACGGGATGCAAAGCCACTTTTCCTGTACCATCCATAATTTGATGTCGACAACTCGTACCAGGCGCAGC
>JBCDKV010000397.1:0-5347 GCA_038746215.1 Bacteroidota bacterium
AGTGCTTCCATTGTAATAACGTGATCCACCAAACCAGTACTATGCTTATTAGCTGCTAGTCCGAAAGTGGTAAGCAGCACCCAAGAACACAACTTTCGAGTACCCGTATTGTGCTGGAAGACCCCCATTTTTTTTCTTAGTTTACTAGCGTAATCGCGAGTTAAAATAAAGTCTGTGTTGTGAAACTTTACCTCAAATAGATTGATCAGGTGATCGTTTCTATCTATCAGAAAATCAATTTGTGTGCCTTCTACTTCCTCGTTGGCTCGACTGCGATAGGTAGATGTTTCAGCATAGATTCCTGAGATGCCAAGTGCGCGCTTAATCTGTGGAATATGTCGGAGACAAATATTTTCGAAGGCATAGCCTGTCCAAATTTTATAGGTTTGCGTTTGGCTGAATTTTTTCCACATGCCCGCTTCTTCTAAGCGTTGGTCTTCTATGAATTTTAAGTAGAAAATAGAATACTCATCCATCAAGCGATAGTACATACCTTTTTTTTTCTTCCCAAACTGATAAAAAGGCTTGATAAAATCCGATTGAATCAATTCTTCTAGCACCTTACTAATGCTACCACCGTCCGAAAATTTCCCCCTTTCGATAATTTCTTTTCGAGTCAATCCTTGCCAAGTAGCTGCTAGCAGTCTAATGATTTTAATATGGAGGTCGGCATTTTCAAAAAGTGCAGGATACAATTGATTGAATTCTTCGTGCAAGAATCCACTCCTTGAAAAGAACATTTGCTCAATGTTTTGAGCCGCACTTTTTCCTCCTTTTACCTCCTTCAGGTAGTGTGGAATACCTCCCGTAGTCATATAAATTTGTACTAGATTATAGTAATCTATATTTTCCCATCTACTTTTAAGGAAAGTGTAGGTTTCTGCTAAATTGAATGGACTCAGGTGAATCCTTTTGGTAATCCGATTGTGTAGTCCTCCCCGATCTCTCACCACTTTTTGTATCATCCATGAAGCTGCGGAACCACAAATAACCACTACCACATTGTTTTTGGCGGCCCAACTATTCCAAAAAGAACCGAACGCCCGAACAAAACCCGACTTTCGAGTGGCAATCCAAGGAAATTCATCGAAAAAAAGTACAATTTTCTCCTCGAATTTCTTGTTCAGTAAGTACAAAGTGAGCAAGTGAAAAGCTTCTAACCAACTAGCGGGTGTTTGATAAGGAACATTAGGGCGAGCATGAATATGTAGACGATTAGTGAAATGCTGTAATTGCTCTTTTAAATTCGCATTCCGTAGTCCCGTTACTTCGAATTCAATGCGATTTTCATAAACTGTGCGTACCAAAAAAGTCTTACCTACTCTCCGCCTTCCCAATATCGCAACTAGCTCTGCTTCATTGGATTGTATCGCATTTTTTAAAACTGCTATCTCTTTTTCTCTGCCTACGAAGGATGAATTTATCATTTTATATACAGCGGAATGTGATCTAATAGAATAGATTCCGCTAGATATAATTTTATATATTCAGCGGAAACCGCACAAAAATATAAGATTCCGCTAAATATAGTGTCCATTTTTTACGCTTTTTTTAGCGTAGTGCTAGTTTTTGCTGGAAAGTGGTAGTATCTTAATACTCATTTTTATAACGAAAATGAATAGACTTACCCAAAAAAGCTTATCTTCATCTACTCAACCGCTATATCTAACAAGGTCATCTTGTTTAAGCTGTTGGCAATGTTTATTCGTTTACCAGTAAATCTTTAAGCATATAGCTTAGGATTCTATATGATTACCTGCTCAACAAATCAACAATCTAAACGAATCAACAAAAGCTAGCTTTTAAGTCCATCTACTTAGAGCTTGCTTGGCTACATTCAATTTTTCACTAGTCTAAAAAATATTATGCGCTCATTACTTATACTTTGTTCCTTACTTTGCTCTATTGTTCTTTTTGCTCAAAACCAAGTTGTCTTCAAAATTCAGCACCAAGAGAATGAAACACTAGATGGTCGACTATTACTGATGCTTTCTACGGACGACAGCGCAGAACCACGCTTTCAAATCAAAGATGGACCGAACACGCAACTGGTCTTTGGTCTGGATGTAGAAAATTGGGAAAATGGAAAAGTGAAGACGGTAGATGGAGCAGCTTTTGGTTATCCCATACAAAGTTTACAGGCGGTGCCAGCAGGGGAGTACTTTGTGCAAGTCCTTTTGCATAAATACGAAACCTTTCAGCGATCCGATGGACACACCGTAAAGATGCCGATGGATAGAGGGGAAGGACAACAGTGGAATCGTGCGCCTGGCAATATTTACACTTTGCCTCGAAAGATTACGATTGCAGATGGATTGCCACAAAGCATACAAATCACCCTCGATCAGACCATTCCTGTCATCGAAGCACCCAAAGACAGCAAATACATTAAGCACATCCGTATCAAGAGTGAATTGCTCAGCAAATTTTGGGGAAGAGATATGTATTTGGGAGCGCACGTGCTGCTGCCCGAAGGCTACGATGAGCATCCCAATGTGAAGTATCCGCTTGCGATTATGCACGGACATTTTCCTTACGATTTTGGTGGTTTTCGCACTACGCCACCCGACCCCAATTTGAAACCTGAATACAGTGAACGCTTTCAATTGGAAGGCTATAATAAAATTGTGCAGCAAGAAGCTTACGACTTTTACCAAGCATGGACAAGTGAAGATTTTCCAAGGGTTATCGCGATTAAAATTCAGCACGCCAATCCATTTTACGACGACTCCTATGCCGTCAATTCTGCCAATCTGGGTCCCTATGGCGATGCGATCACTTACGAATTGATTCCCTATATCGAACAACAATTTCGCGGTATCGGTGAAGGTTGGTCGCGCTTCGTCTATGGTGGCTCAACGGGCGGTTGGGAAGCCCTAGCGGTGCAGGTGATGTACCCGAAAGAATACGGAGCTTGCTACGCTGCCTGCCCCGACCCTGTCGATTTTCGGGCTTATTGCTTGGTGGATTTATACAAAGATAAAAATGCGTATTATCTGGACAGTCCTTTCAAGCAAACCCTACGTCCTGGACACAGAGACTATCTAGGACAAGTGGATGCTACGCTGCGTGATATGAATTTGAGGGAATTGGCACTAGGCACTAAAGGTCGCTCTGGGCAACAATGGGATATTTGGGAGGCGGTCTATTCACCCGTGGGTAAAGATGGTTATCCCAAACGCATTTGGAACAAACTGACGGGCGAAATTGACCACGAAGTCGCTCAATATTGGAAAGAAAACTATGATTTGGCGTATATCATTCAGCGCGATTGGGCAAAACACGGCAAGGATTGGGTAGGCAAAATTCACGTCTATTGTGGCGATATGGACAATTACTATTTGAACAATGCGGTCTATTTGATCGAAGATATTTTGCAGGCAACCGAAAATCCAAACTATCAAGGTGAAGTAACTTACGGCGACCGTGCCGAACATTGCTGGAATGGCGACCCAACGCAGCCCAATGCTATCTCTAGACTACGCTATCATCGCATGTTTATCAACAAATGGGCGGAAGAGGTGAAGCGTTTAGCTCCCAAAGGTGCAGATTTGGATAGTTGGCGGTATTGAGGATAGTTGAATGGTGCAATTGCTGCCTTTCACTTGTTATGTCCATAAAAAATCTTGATTCGCTGAGGAGGAGGTCAACACCTCCTTAGCGAATCAAGGTTTTTTAAGTTCAAACTGAGGATGAATGAGCAGGCACTAAATCTAGACCAAATCACTTTCCTTCCTGCTCCCACTCCTTTTGATCCATTTCAATAATCTTATCCATCACATCCGATAATTGCTCGCCAGAAATGCGTTTGGAGATGATCTTCTTGTCTTTATCTAAGACAAATATCTGCGGTGTAGACTGAATAAAATAGAGAGATTTGTAGCGCGAACGATGGAATGGATCCACCACATTCACCCATTGCCCAATTTCTTTTTCGTCGATGTACTCCCAGCATTTGGCGACCTCATCCAGAGAAATATTACCATCGTCATCGCGCTCCCAACTTTTATTACAGATCGCAAAAACTTCTACGCCTTTGTCTTTAAACTTCTCGTAGAATTCCTTGATGGCGGGCATAGACTTTTTACAATGTCCACAATCTGGATCCCAAACCAGCATGACGGTGTAGGGCGCATCCACGCTGTACAAATCAAATTCTTGCTTATCCTGGGTCTGCATCGTAATGTTGGGTGCTGTTTTGCCAATCAGGATCGGCTCTAGCTTTCTAGCGTTGTCTATAATTTTTGCCAATTGCTCTTCCTCCGTCCAAGGTGCTTGCCCAGTAGCGTAATATTTTTCTACGATAGAAACATAGACCGCATCCATCCCAACGATATTGGAATTGGCGTACTTATTCAAGAAATGAATCAGATAATATTGGAAGGTTTCCTCGGCAGGTTTCATTAAGGTCAGCACTCGATCAATGGCTTTGCTGATCGTATCGGGATGCTGAATCACCATTTTATCCACATAATCATTCACCTTATTGAATAGAAAAGGCGTACGCATCATACGCGGATCACCCAAATTGATATTGTCGAAATAATGTGCATCGTTCCAACGCCAGCGGTTCATTTGTTGCTCTTCGGTCGTTTCCCCTTCGTATTCGGGTTCGTCCAAAGGCATATTGGCTTTCACAATCGCAGCGGTGATCGTATTCGGATAATTGGCAACCAGTTTTTGCTGATAATCGGTCACTTCTTGATTCAGGGCTTCCATTTTTGCCCGTACTTTCGCACTAGCTGCTTCGTCGTCTTTCACGGTCTCCAGTTCCTTACCTAGTTTCTCTGATTGTGGACGCTTGTCGCTCAGAAAACCTAAATAATCGTACAACAATTGATTGTCGGGCGCATTTTTCAGCTTCAAGTTTCCTGCCATATCAGGCATTTTGGTTTCGATGGTAAAATGCTGTTCATTTTCGTCCAATACCAATTGAAAAAACTTATTGTTTGGCGGCATCACGATCAAATAAACACCTCCGTCAAAAGCTTCTTCCCCTTGAAATCGAAACCATCCGTCCTCGTCGACTTGTGCCGTATCGCGTAGGTACTGCTTATCGGCATAGAAGTAGCCCAAGTACATTTCTTTTTCTTCAAAGCCATCAATTTTGACTTCGATATTGTAGCCTGTTTGTTGTGCTTGTGCAAATACACCAAAAGTTAGTAAGGCTAAAATGAAAGTGAATATGCGATTCATATTTTTACTTGATTAATTGTTTCTTTTTAAGGGGTGCATCTCAAAATGTCGCTTTGTTGATTAAAGAGCGAATTTTCGTTTGTATTTCATGCAGTCGCATCCGAAAATCTACAAAGGAGGATTTTCGGATGCTCCAAGGGTTTTTTAAGGG
>JBCDKV010000398.1:0-5347 GCA_038746215.1 Bacteroidota bacterium
TTCGATCTTCCTTTGGCAACCAAGGACAAATTTGTCTCTGTGGCTCTCGAATTTTTGTGGAACAAAGCATCTACGAGCAATTCAAAGCAGACTTCGTACATCGAACGAAGCAGTTGAAGGTAGGACATCCTACTGACCCGACTACCAATCAAGGAGCAATTGTTTCCGAGCAGCATTACCAAAAGATTTTATCTTATATCGCTTTGGCAAAAACAGAAGGTGGCAAGGTACTCTGCGGCGGCGGAGCCATTTTCCCCGAAGGCTACGAAAAAGGTTGGTACATTGCACCGACCATCATTGAAGGCTTAGCATACGATTGCCGCACCAACCAAGAAGAAATATTTGGACCAGTCGTTACCATCGCGCCTTTCACCACCGAAGCAGCGGTTTTGCACTACGCCAATAGCAGCACGTATGGACTATCCTGTACGATTTGGACGGAGAACCTGAGTCGTGCGAATCGGATGGCAAGGCACATTCAGGCGGGGATCGTTTGGGTCAATACTTGGCTGCATCGAGATTTAAGAACGCCCTTTGGTGGTGTCAAACAATCGGGCGTTGGTCGAGAAGGTGGTTTTGAAGCCTTGCGTTTTTTTACCGAACCTAAGAACGTTTGCCTTCATTTTGGATCATCAAATGCTTAATAATCTTAGTTCGTATGTTCATGTTCATGTTTTGTCTAGCCGAGACACCAACAGATTTTCGTTCGTCCTACTAATTTCGCCAACCGCAATTATTTATAAACAAACAACAAATTATCCTAATCAAATATAAAAATTAATGAACGCAAGTTTTTACGAAGGCAATCATACGCTCTCCGTATCCGACCAGCCTATTGTTGCTCCTACAAAAGATGAAGTGCAAGTTAAAGTGGCATATTGTGGTGTTTGTGGCACCGATATGCATATTTTTCACGGTATGATGGACAAACGCGTCAGCATGCCCGTCACCATCGGGCACGAAATGTCTGGAACGATTGAAGCCGTAGGCTCGGAAGTCAAAGGTTTTGAAAAAGGTGAGAAGGTGGTTGTTCGTCCGTTGGACAACCGAGCGGAAAAAGCTTCTGATAAGGGATACAGTCACATCTGCAAAGACCTAAAATTTATTGGTATTGATAGTCCAGGTGCAATGCAGCAGTACTGGAATGTACCTGCCTTTACCCTGCATAAACTATCCGAACAAACAGATTTGAAATTAGCGGCACTCGTCGAACCACTTTCAGTCGCTTGTCACGATGTGCGACTATCCAAATTGCAAGCCGATGAAGTGGCGGTGGTATTGGGTGGTGGACCGATTGGTATGTTAGTGGCAATGGTGGCGAAAAGCAAAGGCGCGCGAGTTATCATCTCAGAGGTCAATCCCGTTCGTTTGGAATTGGCAAAGGAACTGGGTTTTGAAACGGTTAATCCAGCGGAAACGGACGTAGTTGCTTTCATCACGCAGGAAACAGACGGCAGATTGGCAGACGTGGTCTATGAGGTAGCAGGCGTGCAAGCCACCGTCGATCTGATGACCGAGATCGCAGGTATCCGTTCGCGTATTGTTATGGTAGCGATTCACGGACAACCCAAAGCGGTGAACCTCTTTCAGATGTTTTGGAAAGAACTGCAATTGATAGGTGCCAGGGTGTATGAGGAAGAGGATTATGAAGAAGCCATTGCACTGGTGACTGCTAATGAATTGCCCTTTGAAAAAATGATTACCAAAATAGCACCACTAACCAATATCCAAAGTGTCTTTGAAGGTATTGATAAAAATCCTGATGGTATGAAGGTACTTTTGGATTGTCAAGCGTAATCAGTTATATTTAGCTGTTAGCTGTTAGCTGTTAGCTGTTGGCTGTTGGCTCAAATTGAGTATTCTTTGAGTCGGTTGCATTTGAAAACTAGGCTACTGGACATTTTGAATTTTTAACACATAGTCATATAGAAACATATAGATGTTATGGACTGATATTCAGTAAATTATCTTAGTCTTCTCAGCTCGACTTTAGCATTTTGCTATTAATGCGAATAACGACTGTACAAGTATCATTTTGCTTGACATTTGACTCAGATATAGTTCAGGTCAATATCCGCAAATTGAGCAACAAGTATGCTTAGTAATTCTCTTCGGACGGAAACACAAATTCCAACTTATTTTTTTGAAGAAAAATAAGTTGAAATTTGTGTTTCCGTCCATAAAAAACCTTTGGGCATACTTGTTGCGCGATCTCAAGTACTTTAATAAGTTTCAAAATTTTAGTAGAGCTACTACTACCGCAAAATGGAGTATTTTACCCGTTATTCGCATTGTTTATACTGTTTACAATGAGCTAGGGTGTTCATAGAAGTTAGGTGTACAGTCTTTTCTCACTATGGTAAGACCATTGCTTCCTGCTACACTCACTTAGATGTCCTTACATGCCTTAAATGGTCAATATACGTGACGTATACATTAAAATAAACAGTCTTTTATCACTATGATAAGACCGTTGCTTCCTGCTACACTCACTTAGATATCCTTATATGCCTTAAATGGTCAAAATACGTGACGTATACATCGAAATAACACACACAAGAACATCTAAGAGTATATCAGATAAGCACATCGAAACATGCTTCACTGAAAAAAAATGGGTAAGGATCAGATGCTTAAGGGAACTTGTAAGAAATAACCTACCCATTTTTAATTTTCTCCCAAACTACTACTGCGTTGCTCATCAGTCAGGTAACACAGGCTATCTTCCGTCTTCGCGTCTTGTATTAGTTCGCGATAATTCTTAAAAATTTGGATAGCTTATTTATTACAAATTCCCTAAACATCCGATCCTACACTGCTAATTTACGACAACTAGTTTTTGTGAATGCGTACCATTTTCTGTTTTTAATATGACGTAGAAAAGTCCAGTTTCCAGATTGGAAGTATTGAGTTCTATTTGATGTTTTCCTGCCAGCAAACGGTTGGAGGATAGTACATTTTTCAAGTATTTACCACTGGCATTGTAGAGTTCTATTGCAGCAAAACCTGCCCGCGCCAGCTCAAAAGAAAGCGTAGTGAAACCATTCGCAGGATTGGGATAAAGTGCTATTTTGCTTGGTAAATTTGTACTTCTTGCTTCGATAGTAGCATCCGCACAACTTTCGGTGGTAATGATTTCTGCTAAAAAGCTAGAGCCATCACTTGCCCAAAAGCCTGGATTTAGGCGGACGACATCTCCTGCTTGGAAAGTAGCGGAGTTGAAAACATTAACTGTGCCACTGGTTTCTAAGCTATTCGTGGCAGTGTAAGTGCCGCTCGCTTCTCCCATGACGACGACTTCATCTTCACAATTTCCACCTCCTTCGCTTACACTTATCACAATCATATCCACGTCCGTAGCACCTTGGTTGTCCGTAGCAATAGCTTCCAAATCGTAACTTCCGACACTCAAGTTATCTAATGTCCAGCGATAAGGCGGCTGATTATCAACTCCTTCCGAGAAACCATTGACAAACAGCTCGACGGAACTAACACTCCCATCGCTATCGCTGGCACTCGCTCGTACGATAATATTACTATCTAACTCAAAATCCTGCCCATCATTGGGGGAGGTGATATTTACACTAGGCGGTATATTACTGCTCGCAGTGATATTAATAGAAATGGTTTCCTGATCCGTTCCGCCATCATTATCCAATGCTACGACTTGCAGGAAGTTTTCTCCCACAAAATCGCTTTGTACCGTCCATTGATAAGGAGGTGCAAAGTCAATGCCTTGCGAAAAGCCATTTAGAAACAATTCCACTTGTGTCACCGTGCCATCGGGATCGTTGGCACTAGCTTGTACATTGATATTCGCATTTTGAGGAAAGCTAGCACCATTGTTTGGGGTGATAAAATTAACATTGGGTTGTATGTTCGTATTACCACCGCCACCGCTGCAAGTACCCAAGGCAGAAGAACCCGTTTGGCAGCTACTACTCGTGATATGGCCGTTGATTTCTGTCTTGGACTGATTTGACCAGACTTGCGTATCGGTGAGGAAAGAATTCATAATATTTTGTCCACTGATATCATCGTGCGTGGCTAGAAAATTGTGTCCAATTTCGTGCGAAACCAAGGCGCGCATTAAACCACTAGTACCCTGAAAATCTTCTAAGACATGGTATTTAAAACTTCCATTACAGACTCCTGGGAAGTAAGCGAGTCCTACCACCGCCGTACTGACATTGCCATTCACGTCCACCAAAGTAAGGTCAGTTGCTGACCAGAGTTGTCCCAAATCGTGCGAGCTGGAAAACCCACCCAAAGCTGCCCAATTGGTAAATGTGCTAAGTGCAATAGAAATATCGCTATTTGCGATTGTTCCAAAAGGATCAGAATTGTCGGTCACGACGACTTGCTCTACGATAACAAAGCGAATTTCATCATTGAAAGCATTGTCATAATCGCCCTGTACGTTATTCATAATACCCACATTCCTGTCTTCCACATCTGCTACGCTGCCATAGCGATTGAACATGCCTTTATCCGAAGCAATAGCCAAATCAACTTGTAAACAGCCGCTTGATTTTCTGTGATTAGCGTGCGATTCAAATCCATTTGCATGTGCATCTAGATCGTTGGCAGCGCAGATACTAGGTCCCTTATCAATGACATTGTTTTCCTTATAAAATATATAGTGATTTTCAGTGGTCTGATCGGGCAGAACGAAGCGAAGTGGCTCTATAAAAAGTAGCTGTCCTTCTTGTTCAAAGTAGCCGTAAATGAAATTTTCGTCTATAGTCAAACGAACATCGTTACCATTTGGTAGCCTGCCTTCAAAGGTGTAATTATCCTTGTAGCCATCAGTTGCTGCCTGATAATCAAAGGCGATGATTTGGTTGCTTCGCATATTTAAGGTCAAAGTGCCTGATTGCTCTAATTTGAGGTCGGTCCACTCGATTTCCTCACTAGAAAAGTAAGATTTCAACTGCAAAGCATTTATTTCAAATACCTGAAAATCAGTAAAATATTGATAGAGTTGCTTGTTTGCCTGTTCGTCTAGCTGTACTTTTTTTGCGTTTACAGTCTGAGCACTCAAACTAGTCAGAAAAATGGAAGTGGATAGAAGTAAAAATAATAGCGTTTTCATAATTAAAATTTTAAATACATTACCTGAATTTCGTTAGTAACGGACAAACAATAAGTTCCACATTTTGACCGAGCAGATTTTGTTCTGATACTACTCAGCAAAAGGGATGCAAGGGTTTCCTTTTCTGAGTTAAACGTAGGAATCCTCTCGGCTGGCGAGGCTTTTCAACATTCTCGCAGTGTTGCTTGCAGAAAAGGTTAAGTATCTTTTCAACGAAGAGAACCGCTAGCGGTCGGGATGCTCAGGACGAAA
>JBCDKV010000399.1:0-5345 GCA_038746215.1 Bacteroidota bacterium
CCAGTGGGTTCTCCCCGCACACACACAGATCCTCGGCGATTCTTTGCCAAACCCAGCCCCAAGAATCTGTCTCTCTCCAAAAGCTCCCCTTCGAAAACAAAATAAAAATAAATTTTTCTTTTGTTTTTGGAAGGTTTTTAAATCTAAAAATAAAAAGACTAGCATGGGAATGACCATCACCGAAAAAATAATGGCTCAAAACAGCGGTCGGGACAAAGTAGTGCCGGGCGAATTGGTTTGGGTGGACATCCACACTGTAATGACGATGGACTATTTGGGAAAGCAATGCTTCACCAAGTTCCGCTCTTTGGGCAAGACCGAAGTTTTTGACAAAGATCGCGTCATTTGCGTATCCGATCATTTAGTGCCACCACCTAACCAAAAATTTGCGAATATGCTCAATGAGTGGCGCAAAGTGGTGCGGGAACACGATATTACGCATTTCTATGATCTTGGTCGTCAGGGAATTGCACACCAAATTATGGTAGAACAAGGTCATGTTTTGCCAGGAAAAATTAGTATTGGAACGGACTCTCATGCGAATACGTATGGGGCAGTCGGCGCAGTTGGAAATGCCGTTGGGGTAACCGACGCAGCCGTCGCGATGGCAACGGGAAAAGCGTGGTTTAGAATACCCGAAAGCGTGAAGTTTCACATTACAGGTAAGTGGCAACCGTGGGTAATGGCAAAAGACTTGAGCCTGCACATCATGGGCATGATGCACTGGAATGGACATCTGATTTATAAGACTTTGGAATATACGGGTCCAGCGATTCGCACCTTGGACATGGCAGGTCGAATGACGCTTTGCAATATGACGGTTGATTTGGGTGCAAAGAATGGTATTGTTGCGCCTGATGAGGTGACGAAGCAGTACCTGAAAGGAGTTGCTAAAGGCAATTGGCAGATGATTGCGAGTGATGAAAATGCCAAATACGAAGCGGTTTATGAAGTGGATGTGACGAAAGTTGTCCCAACCGTGGCAAAGCCCAATAAATTGGATGATACCGTTTCTGTGGAAGAATTAGAAGGTACACCTTTCAATAAAGCCTTCGTGGGTACTTGCACCAATGGTCGAATTGAGGATCTAGAAATCATGGCACGCATCCTAAAAGGCAAACGCATCCATCGCGATGTAAATATGATCGTTGTACCAGCTAGTCAGGATGTGTATTTGCAATCTTTGAGAAAAGGATACTTGGAAGTATTGATTGAGGCAGGCGCAGCAATTGATACACCGAGTTGTGCGGCTTGTGCAGGCATTCATACAGGTGTGGCAGGTGATGGAGATATTGTATTGAGTGCAGGGAATCGAAATATGCGCGGTAGAATGGGTAGCAAGGAAGCGGAAATTTATCTGACTTCACCAGCGGTAGTGGCGGCTTCGGTGATTGAAGGGAAGATTACCGATCCGAGGAGAATAAAAGGATAAATAATTGAAAATGTTGATCGTTGCAGAATGTTTCTGCGATGCAATACGCTCATAAAGATGAAACGAAGAAACTTTCTCAAGACAAGTATCGCCGCAGGAATTGGAGCAAGTCTTTTACCTGCTTGTACGCAAAAACTACATACTGAAATTCTGATTCTAGGTGCTGGAATGGCAGGTTTGAATTTGGCGTATCAGTTGCAAAAAGCAGGGCGCGAGTTTATATTGTTGGAAGGCAGTGATCGCTTGGGAGGAAGATTGTTTACGCATCCTGAATTGAACCGCGATGTAGGAGGTAGAGGCATAGGCGATAAATATGTGGAAGTGATGAAATTGGTAGAAGAATTGGAGGTGGAAGTCATTGATATTACAGATAATATAGGTTCTCCAAGTACGATTTATGTCAATGGAAAATTACATGGCAAATGGGAAGAAGAAAGTCCAAATCCAAGTTTTTTAGAGTTTTCCAAACTGCGTGGTGCACCACAGTTAGAACGACTCAACGGCTGGTATCAACGCCCCGATTTGGATGAAAAATATAGCGATTTTCTGAAAAAATTAGGACATAGCGAAGAGGAATTGAAACTCATCAACATCAGCTCCAACTACAACGATATTTACGAAACTTCCGCTATCAATTCCTTCCACGGGCGCGCCTTCCGTAAGTTTAATGGCACAAAACGCCTTTTCAATTTCAAAGGTGGCTCAAAGGCTTTTGTGGATAAAGTCGCGAATGCCATCAACGCCCCAAAATTGACCAATAAAATGGTGACCAGCATCAGCGATGAAGGCAAACGAGTCATCGTCAAATGTGCAGATGGCAGCGAGTATCGTGCACAAAAAGTAGTTTCCACTTTACCATTTTCGACTTTGCGCGATGTGAAAATAGATGCGCCCTTGAATACCAATCAACAAAAAGCCATCCAAGAACTGCCCTACACCCTAATTACTCAAATTCATTTCACTGCCACAGATCCATTTTGGGAAGAAGATGAGCTACCTATCGGAATGTGGACAGACACGCCTCTCGAACGCATTATGAATATGAGTGGCGATGGCTCAAAGGATAAACTCGCTTGTTGGGTGAATGGAAAAGATACGGCTTTCTTCGACCAAATGAGCAATGCAGAAATTGGTGAATACACATTAAACAAACTCAAAGAAATTCGTCCTTCAACGGAAGGTCGTATTGAGTATATTGGCACGCACAGTTGGGGGAAATATCCTTACAACAAAGGCGCATATGCGGAGTTTGGTGTGGGTCATGCTGCACTATTTGAAGATATGATTCGCCCTGCTGGGAATTTGCATTTTGCTGGTGAGCACGCGGCACGCAATTCGCGTGGGATTGAAGGAGCGGCGGAGTCGGCGGTTAGAGTTCTAGGAGAACTCTTAGAAGGATGAAGTAGGAGGGATGAGGGATGAAGATATAGCGTTACCCTAATTTCCATAGCATAGATGAGTTTCAACTTATTGATGATTTTTGAAATTTTATCATTCAAAATTAAATCAATTATGAAAAAGCAAAGATCAGAAACTCCGTTGATGGTAAAGCCTTTTGAAATGGCGATCAGAATTGTAAGGCTTTATCAATATTTGGTTACAGAGAAGAAGGAATTTGTGATGAGCAAACAAATTCTAAAATCAGGAACGAATCCTGGAGCGATGGTGAGAGAGGCAGATAATGCAGAAAGTCCTATGGACTTTATTCATAAATTAGGTATTGCTCAAAAAGAAACTGGAGAAACATTATACTGGCTGGAACTACTTCATGCCACTGATTATATTAACGGCAATCAATTTAAATCATTATACAAAGATGTAGAAGAAGTGATGAAAATCATCCGAAGTGCAATTCTAACTAAGAAAGACAACTTGGGAAAAAGGTAATGCTAATAATTATGACGTTGAACCATCTTCATCCTTCTTCCGTCATCCATCATACTTAAATAACATGATACGTGGAAAATGCTGGGTAGCCGACGATTACGTCATGGCGTACGACATTATCATTCAACAATTTTGGACCTCTGCAATTGACTCAGAAGAGAACAGCAAATGGGTGATGGCAGGTGTTAAAGAGGAATTTAATAAAGAAAATGGCTTCAAAGATGGCGGCTATACTTTTATTGTAGCAGCACACAACTTTGCGGGTGGCGGCAAGAGTATTGAGCACGTCATTGCGGGATTAATGGGAGCAGGTATCAAAGCGGTTTTTGCAGATAGTTTTGCGCGCCTACAGTTTCGCAATGCGATCAACTACGGTTTGCCTTTTGTGACGAGCAAGGACATTGCTAAAGGTTGCGAGACGGGCGATGAACTGGAATACGATCCTGATTCGGGTGTCATCAAAAATTGGACAAAAGGGACGGAATTTTCGTCGGTTCCTGCGGCTAAATTTGTGGCAGAAGTTGGTAAAGCAGGAGGATTGATGAACTATGTGCGAGATAAGATTGCGAAGGGAGAGGAGATCAAGTAAGAGCATACAAATCGCTTTATCAATCGCTGTTATCCAGTGACTTCCCGTTACTTGATAACTTCAAGGCACTTTCTGTTACGAGACAACTATGACCACACCTAATTAATTGATAATGAAGTACATATCACCTCTTTGCTCACTAGCAACAGCGCAAGCTACAAATGCGAACCAAGCCACTCAACTTCCTGATACCCAAATCAGTGGCGTTTATGAAGTGATGTTAGGAGTAGTGGAAGAAACCTACGCGATTAAGTACTTCAAGGAGTTTGGATTTAGAGTGATAGATCGTGTAGAATTTACAGCAAAAGAAGCAGAAGCCTTATATGGTGTTCCCTCTGCATTGAAATCTATCCGTATGCAAAATGGTGACATTGATAGTCATGGCTTACTACGGGTATTAGTGTGGGAGCAACCATTGGGTAGTGGAGTCGGCTATACAACTCCAGAAACCATTGGGCAACGTATGGCGGTGATGCGCACTAAGGACATTTTTCGCTTAGTGGATGTTTACAAAGCGGCACGTGCAGGCAAAGAGAAATGGTTGATTACAGAACCGGTGGCTGATGATCTATTTGGTTTAGATGGCAAGGAAAAAGATTTTTTTAGCCGTCCAGTCATCGTACGAGAAAATGCCGTATATGGTGAATTTTTCAATCATATCTTCTTCCAACGCTATGGCTATCACATTCCTGGTTATGGAACGATTGGAGCGCACAGTACTTTGAAAACCAGCGAGTTTACGCATCATGATTTCATTGTCAAAGGGGACATTAACGAACTCAATTACTTACAAACTGCACTTGGAATTCAAAGCGAAGAACCGCCCGTTTTGGATGGCGACTGGATGGAAGGACCGAGGCGCGTTTTCCAAATGAACCCTGGAGACAATCATTGGTACTGGGGCTTTGTTTCTCCAAATAATATTTGCGGCAAGCTCAAATTTTTTGTTCCTATTGGACTCAAAACAGATCGCTCTAAAAATCAGCGAGTTGGAGAACTGGGCATTACGCTCCATTCTTTTTATACCCCTAAATTGGATTTTGTATATGAATTAGTCCAAAAGGATAATAAGCTCGTTTCCACTTCCATTCAAAACAATGAATTTGGAGAACGTTGCTTTGTATTCAAGGGACCGCTTGGCTGCTCTTGGCAAATCATTGAAAAAAAGGGAACGGAACACCAACCTGAACAAGAATTGAAGTTTGAGTTGGTGAAAGAATAAAGCGTATATCGTTATAGATGTAAGAGTACCCAAGTGTCACGATGAAATGAAACAACCTATCAATTCTTAATATGAAACTGTACTTTTCTTATTGCTGCCTCCTCCTAATTTCTTTGACGCTAAGTACTTCCACGGCCGCTCAGTCCAAGTCGAAAGTTGAAGATAGTGCTGAAGTAGACTTAGAGGATATAGGCGAGCTACCATTGGTTTTTCGG
>JBCDKV010000400.1:0-5343 GCA_038746215.1 Bacteroidota bacterium
ACGATTACGCGTATTTAAAGCTTCTATTTGAAATCTGTTTTGGCTCATACAGTATTTTGTTCTTAACGTCTTTTTAGCACTTTTTCCACTAAAAGAAATGAGGTCGATTGCAGCCAATTACAGAAATGTCCAGTAGTCTATGCTTTAATTGACACAAAACAAGTCGAACATAAACATGATTGTACTCACTGGCGCAGCGGGTTTTATTGGTAGCTGCATGCTCAAACAACTGAATTTAGCAGATCAGCAAGATTTGATGATAGTGGACGAATACAGCCGCCCTGATAAAAATAAGAATTTGGAAGGCAAGGATTTTGCGCTGAAAATTCATCGTGATCTATTCTTGCCATTTTGGAAAAAGAATCCTTCCAAAGTAGAATTGGTGATTCATTTGGGAGCGCG
The DNA here is from genome assembly GCA_038746215.1 of Bacteroidota bacterium. Lineage (GTDB taxonomy): Bacteria > Bacteroidota > Bacteroidia > Chitinophagales > Saprospiraceae > JAAUTG01. Next base: position 403 of record JBCDKV010000400.1, read on the forward strand.
AACAGACACTACGGAAAAAAATCAAGCGATTTTCGATGAATTGAATCTAAATTACTCCAAACAGATTTGGCAAATTTGCAGCGAACGCCAAATTCCGTTGATTTATGCTTCGAGTGCCGCTACTTATGGCTTGGGAGAATACGGTTACACAGATCGGCACGATATAGTAACAAATTTAAAGCCGCTCAATCCCTACGGACGATCAAAAAATGATTTCGATACTTGGGCACTAAAGCAGGAGCAGCAACCGCCATTTTGGGCAGGACTCAAATTTTTCAATGTCTACGGACCAAATGAATACCACAAAGGACGTATGGCTTCGGTCATTTTTCACACCCTACGCCAAATCAAAGCGACGGGGCAGATGAAACTGTTTCGTTCTCACCACTCTGATATTGAAAATGGGCATCAGCGTAGAGATTTTATATACGTAAAAGATGTGGTCAATGTCATCACTTTTCTCTTGCAAAACTATGCGACTGTTCCTAGCGGACTCTATAACTTAGGCACAGGACAGGCGCGTACTTTTTTGGATTTGGCACAGCTCACTTTTCGGGCAATGGGAGAAGAAGCTAACATTTCTTTCATTGATACGCCCGCCGATATCAGAGACACCTACCAATACTTTACGGAAGCGGATATGAGTAAATTGCGATCAGTTGGCTATGCGCAGGATTTTTACAGTCTCGAAAATGGCATAAAAGATTATGTGGGAAATTATCTGTTGGAGGAGAAGATCTGGTGAATAAAAATGAATAAAATAAGTAATTCAGCAGATAAAAACCCTTATCGCAAAGAAATTTTAGGAATCATTATTCTAGGTTTTCTATTGCTAACGATAGAAACTTGGAGGCGGTGGGATAATCTACTATCATACGCTTATTGGGATGATATAATCTTGATAACTTTAGCTTTTGTTGCTGCGTTTTTTCTGTACAAAAAAACTTTTTTGGGGCAGTTATTTTGGTTGTTTACCTGTGGATATGCGCTCAACATGATCACTGAAAGTTGTATGAGTACTTGGTACAGAATAGAGGAGATAGATGCGTCTGGATTTTCCAACCATCAAGTACTTTGGGTCAAAATAGGAATGTACGTATTGGTAGTATGTTTATGTGTTAGAGCGTTCAAACTTTTGCTCAAATATAGATTTGAATGAGCAGCAATGCTATGGTCATGCAAAATTGGGTGTAAGATCATATGACTTACTTCGTCCGCTATCTACTACAAATCTATATAATTGCCAAGATAGAGCGTCCAATCATAATCTTTGAAAGAAAGACTGGGATTAGTTCCAGCTTCGATTTGTCCGTATCGAACTAAATAATCTTTTACACCATCTAAACCACCAAAGTCGCCGCGAAACCAACTGAAAAGCGTGGTCACATAAGCCGTATTTTCTTCTGCTTTGTAAGTGGTTGTTTCCGTCAAGAAACGCTTACTACTTTTATCTAGCTGCTCATTGATGCGGTCTGCTTCGTAAATCGCTACGGGCGGACAACTTTTAGCCCCACAATTTAGTGCAAAATGTACCCTGCCATCTCTTTCCGAAGTCCTGAGTTGCCGCTCGTACGTTTTAACGAATAATTTAGGGATCAAACCTAAGCTGAGTTTGTTTTGCGAACGTCGAATAATACCGTGTTCGATATTATCAAAACTCAATTCTAGTCCAGCAATATTCATTCTAGGAGTTGAGAAAAAGGCGCTTCGATCTTCGAACAGCGTCTCATCTTCACCCAATAGTATCTGGACATTAGCATTGTAGACATTTATCCAAAAAGCCAGCTTCTTTTCGTCTGTGTCTAAACTTTTGCGCAAATAGTCGTAATCTACCTGCGCCAAATCCGTCTTTATGCTGCTGTAGTCTTGTTCGTGGCGCACCGCCTCTAGGAGGCTTTCGGCTAAGCTCAGCGGGTCTTTTTCTAGACCTCCTATATTGGGCGTATTGGTGCTACTGGTACAAGCTCCTAGAAAAAATAATATGAGTAATTTCATGTATTTACGAATTATCAGTCATCACTTCCACCTTCTATAACGGCAGAAAGCCCACGATCCACTAGCGCCTCTTTAATCGGGCGTAATTCTCGGCGCGGCGCAGTTTTTACCGTAGCTTTACCTTTGAAATGGATGAGCAATGTCAACTGCTCTGCTTGCGGAGAAGGATACTTCAAAATCTCCATCAAACAGCGGATGACCCAATCAAAAGTATTGACATCATCGTTGTAGATAATTAGTTCTGCCACGTCACCCGAACCAATATCTTCGTCCGCTATTTCTTCGAGTAAAATATCAATATCCACATCGATATCTTCCTCTACTTCCACACTGTTCCTAATCCAAAATAATTGTTGCATGATTTCTTATTTGAAAGTATGCGTGTACAAAGTTTTGAGCGATACTTGAAGTTAATACTGGTAAAGTTGACCTGTTTATCTGAATCGTAAAAGTAGCTGACGCTTCAGTTTTCAAATTGCTAATTTTTATTCAGACGTGTACGAAGTTCTGAACACCCCTCGGAACAAGTCCTAGTGAAGCTCCTGAGATCGCGCAACAAGTATGCTTGTTGCTCAATTTTCTTCCATTGACTCAGGCTGTTTCCGAGTACGATGTTAAGAAAAAACAGTACTTCGTACAGCCATAAATAAAAATTAGCATTTTGGACAGCCCTTTTGAAAATTAAATTAAGAACTTCGTTTTTAATTTAATTTTCAAAAGATAACGTCGAGCAAGCAGATAGACTTGTCATAAAGTTCTAATATAGAACCCTTGGTCTAAACTAATTCAATCGAGCTAAAGTTGCTTTCACGTCCTCGAAATTGGGCAGTTCTCCTGCATTGTCTAGCACTTCTGCGTATCGTACGACGCCTTTTTTATCAATCACAAAAGCGGCTCGCTTGGATACGCCCTTCATCCCCATCACAAAATCTTCGTAGACCGCCCCGTAGGTCGTAGATACTTCCTTGTTGAAGTCAGAAAGTAAAGGGAAGTTGTAGTTTTGCTGTGCTTTGAAAGCTTCCAGCGTAAAAGGCGAATCAACCGAAACTGCTAGCACTTGTGCGTCTAAACCTTCGTACGTTCCAATGTCATCGCGCATCGTACAAAGCTCGGTAGTACAAACGCCTGTGAATGCAAGTGGAAAAAATAGCAAAACCACATTCTTATTTTTGTAGTCTTCTAGGCTAATTTGTTCTTTTGTGTCTGAGGTTAGGGTAAAATCTGGTGCTTGATCACCTACTTTAATTTCCATAGCAATTTTTATTTCTATTGTTCTGTTGTAGGACTTTTAGAAGTCCTGTTTCTTTCAATGACTCTTTTGAATGCGGACTGAGTCCACTCACTTGATATTTTATTTTCAAAAGTCTCTTCGGACAGAAATGATGTTGTGTTGGATGATTTTTGGAAAAAACCATCCAACACAACATCATTTCTGTCCAAAAAGGCCACCCAAATTGCTAATTTTTATTTCATAAAAATTAGCAATTTGAAGACTAAAGTTTCAACTACTTTTACAATTCAAATAAACATGTCAAAAAATAGCGAAATATTTGTACTTCTACCCGTGCAAACCCTTGTACATACTTATTACGTGATTCTTGAAGCTTTAATGACGCCTATTTCCATCATTGAAATGAGCTACGCAAAGATAGCGAAACTAGCAATATTTTTATTTCTTTGCTCAAAATTTGCGCATTGATCCATGCGGCAATCGCCATAAATCTAGCTTTCATTTTGAATAAAACAACGAACGCCTACATAGAAATGCACCTAGCCGTCCTATTGTTTGGTTTCACTGCTATTTTGGGCGATCTAATTCAATTGTCTGCGATCAGTATCGTGTGGTGGCGCGTCCTTTTGACCTGCATCAGCATTGTTTTCTTGATGAATATTCGGTCTATTTTCAGTTCGCTTGCTCGCCAGCAGATTTTGCAGTTTATGGGTATTGGCATTCTAGTCGGGATTCATTGGATTTGTTTTTACGGCGCGATTAAGTTGGCTAATGCTTCGGTCGCACTCGTCTGCATGGCAACCACTACGCTTTTTACTTCTCTCTTAGAACCACTTTTATTTCGTCGAGCGATCAGTTGGTACGAAGTATTGCTGGGTATCCTAATTATCCCTGGTATGATTCTGATCGTGGATAGTCTAGAGCGTGGCATGATGCTCGGTATGTGGATAGGTTTATTGTCTGCTTTCTTGGCTTCTCTTTTCGCCATTCTGAATAAAAAAGTCGTGACGAACGCTCGCCCCTTTGCGATTACTTTCTTAGAATTGGGGAGTGCGTGGCTTTTCTTAAGTTTGCTTTTTCCTTTCTACTTGCAGGTCTCCGAAGATGCTAGTTTTGTTCCGCCTCATTGGTCGGATTGGATATACCTATTCATCCTCGCCTTATTATGTACCACCTTAGCTTACAGTCTTTCGCTGCGTGCTTTACACCATATTTCAGCTTTTGCTTCTAATCTTAGTCTGAATCTCGAACCTGTCTACGGTATTTTGATGGCTTGGATATTGCTGGATGAGGACAAAGAACTGTCCACTAATTTTTATTACGGTGTAGTCGTAATGCTGCTTGCAGTCTTTAGCTATCCACTTTTGAAGAGGCGATTTGGTGGATAGCTGGAGGTTGTTGATTTGTTTAATTTGTTGATCTGTTTAGCTCGACTTTAGCTATTAGCAGTTGGCAGTTGGCTATTGGCTAACATTGCGTAGCTTGAACATAATGGATTTATTCATGCTTAGTCGAAAAGCATAAGTGTGAGTAAGGCTACTCTTCTAAGATTAGGATTTGAACCCACTGGATCGGTAAGCCCTTAGGATTGCCGAGCCTACTGTTGCTAGCTGCTCGGCAATCCTTAGGGCTTACCGATCAGTAGGCGTTTACAACCTTAGAATAGTAGCCCTCCAAACATGCTCTAAGTACTTACAAAATCACTTTCACATATG
>JBCDKV010000401.1:0-5341 GCA_038746215.1 Bacteroidota bacterium
AGGAAACTCATCCTTTGACCTACGAATATTTTATTTCGATGGGCGCCAGTGATCACAATAATCTGATTCCTCGTATCATTGATGTATTACCCGAAGCGAAAACGGTGGTAGCTACTACTTCTCTAAATCCGAATTTAAGTGATTTGATCGCTTTTTGTGATGAAAAAGCACACATTGATTTACAAATAGACCACGAAAATATTGGTTTGTGGATAAAAAAGTCAAAATTTGCCCTCGTTTCCGCTAGCACCCTGATGATTGAGTCCATTTATTTGAATACGGTTTTCTTAGCTATCAATACAGTCGATAATCAAAGTCGAAATACGCGTTTTTTGCACTCGCTTGACTTTCCGATACTTCGTTATACCGAGCTAGACGAATTGGTAGCATTAGTAGCAAAAGTGAACAGTCAATACGCATTCTATCAGGAAAAAGTGCAGCAACTATCCCAAGCCATAGGATTAAAAACCCATACTTTAAAATATGAAGTACGAAACAGGATTAGACTTGCCCCAAAGAGTACAAAAGCCTAGATCATACGGCGAAAATATGATGATCGAAAAGGGCATGAGCTACGATTTATTTCAAGGCTACATTAAAGACTACCACCAAGCCATTGATTACGTGAAGTTTACGAGTGGCATCGGTGTAGTAGATGCTAGAATCAAGGATAAAATAAACATTTGTACGGCGCATCAAATTCCTACCTTTTTTGGTGGTTCGCTCTTCGAGAAATTTCACTTACAAGGCAAAGTAGCGGAGTACGTCGCTTTTTTAAGACAGCACGACATTCCTATCGTAGAAATTTCAAACGGCATTACCGAAATTGGATTATCGGAGATTGGAGACGCTATTCAGTTGTTCAAAAAAGAAGGCTTTACCGTTTTTACTGAAATTGGCTCAAAAGATACGGATTACGTTATGCCACCTTCCACTTGGATTCGAGAGATCAATAATGCACTAGAAGCGGGTGCAGCAAGACTGATTTTGGAAGGTCGGGAAAGCGGTACGGCGGGCTTGTATAGGGGTTCTGGCGAAATCAGGACGGGGCTGTTGGAAGAGATTTACAATCAAATCGACATCAAGCAAGTGATTTTTGAAGCGCCCAATAAAAAAGCACAATGTTATTTGATTAATAGCTTTGGCTGTAATGTCAACCTCGGCAACCTCAAATTTGAAGACCTGAATATGGTGGAAGTGCAGCGGCTCGGTTTGCGCTACGATACTTTTGATGTGAAAAACTAGGATGCCATGAACATTTTAATCACAGCAGCGGGTGGCGGCGGTACAAATGGCTTGGTCGACAGCTTGGGGGACCATTCTTATCATTTTGTAGGTACAAATGCCAACTTTCATAAAGCAGCAGCGTCCAATATCGCACCGACTTATCTGATTGCTACCGCTCGGGAGGAAGAAAAATACATAGCCGACATCAATCAACTCATCGAGCGGCACGACATAGATTTACTTGTTCCCAATAGCGATATAGAAGTAGAAATTGTAGCGAAATATCGGGCGGAGATACGCACTAGAGTTTTTTTGCCTAATTACGAAGTATGCCAGATTGCCAATGATAAATTTCTATGCTACGAACACTGTATCGCACACGATATATACATGGCAAAGGCAGTGAGCTGCAATTCCATCGAAGATTTGGAGCAGCAATTAACGCAGTTTTCCAATTATCCGCTGTGGTGTCGCGTCAAAAAAGGTTCTGGTTCTAAGCATACGGCGGCATTGCACTCGGCGGCTGAGGTAGTACAGTTTGTTAGCGAAAAACTAGCCAAACATACTGATCTGAGCGTATCAGATTTCATGGTTTCGGACTACCTGCCTGGCGATGATTGCTTAATTTTTACCATTTGGCATCACGGCACATTGCAGTATCTGGCAATGGCGCACCGCCAGCAATATTTCGGGGAACAAGGACGGTCCGCACCGACACTTATCAAAAAAGAATACCGACAGGAACTAGCCGATTTTGCCATTCGCATCGCACAGTCTTTTGAAGTTCCACCACACGGCGTTTATAATTTTGATGTTAAATACGACCAAAAAGGCAAAGCGGCTTTAACGGAAATCAATATCGGGCGTTTTTACTATAATATGCCGCTTTTCAATGCCTCTAAAGATGGTTCGCCTTTACATATTTACGTCAATGCTGCTTCGGGACGCTTGCGTGAGACTGCTTTGTTAAGTAAAGATGAACTTTATTTTTTGAGAGATCAAGATAATGCGCCAGTTGTGCTAACACCCACAGTGATGCAACAAAAAGTGCTTACAGTATAAATATGAATATTACGATTAGTCAAGGCAATCATCCTTTTGAAATAGCGGCAGATGCCACAGTCATCATCGACGTACTCCGCGCTGGAACAACGGCACACTACCTATTCAAACACTCGATTAAATCATTGACTTTAGTACCCGATCAAGACACTGCTTTTTCGTTGAAGGATAAAAATACGCTACTGATTGGGGAAGCAGGTGGCATTAAAATTGAGGGTTTCGATTTTGGTAATTCGCCTTATCGCATTCAAGAGGAAGACAGCGCACTGGATCATAAAAAAATAGTTTTCTTAACTTCAAACGGCACAAAAGCCTTACTCAATAATTTTCACAGCAAAACAGTACTTTTTTGTGGCTTGGTGAATGTAAAGGCTAGCGTTGCGTATCTGAAACAGCAGAAACTTCAGACCATTCATTTGATTGCTTCGCATCCCAGCTCGGAAGATGACCTAGCTTGTGCCGACTACATGAAAGCCTTGTTGCAGGAAACGCCCTATGACCTAAAAACGGTCATCAATCGCATTCAACTCAGTGAATCCGCTTTTAAATTTCACCATCAAACCGATCTTTTTCCAGCGGAGGACTTGGAGATTGCTTGTATGGAAGAGCGGCGAATAGGATACGTTTTGAAAGCACAAAAAAAAGGAGATGCGATCTATTTGAACAAGGTCCTAGTTTGAGTATATATATTGCTATGAATAAAAAACATTGCTACATCATCGCTGAGCTTTCCGCTAACCACGGCAACCGCTTAGAAATTGCACTCGATAGTGTTCGGGCAATCAAAGCAACGGGCGCAGATGCGGTCAAGCTACAGACTTTCCGTCCCGAATCCATGACCTTAGACTCTGATAAAGAACTATTCATGGCAAATCCAAAAGGTGCGTGGGCAGGCAGACGGTTGTTCGATTTGTACAGTGAAACCATGCTACCGTGGGAGTGGCATCAACCCATTTTTGAGTTGGCAGCAAAGTTGGAATTGGACTGTTTTAGTTCGCCTTTTGACCAAGAAGCCGTCGATTTTTTAGAACAATTTAATCCGCCCGCCTACAAAATTGCTTCCTTTGAAATTACGGATGTTCCCCTCATCGAATATGCTGCTGCGAAAGGTAAACCAATGATCATTTCGACGGGTGTCGCTCGGCTATCAGACATCGAAAACGCTATTACTGCTTGCAAAAAAGTAGGCAACGAGGACATTACGATTCTAAAATGCACGTCTGCCTATCCTACGCCACCCGAAGATATGAACTTGCGTATGATGCAAGACATCGCCGAACGCTTTTCCGTGAAAGTGGGCTTGTCCGACCACAGTCTCGGTACGGCAGCACCCATGCTCGCAGTAGCATTAGGCGCAAGCGTCATCGAAAAACATTTTATATTAGATCGCTCCATCATTTCTGCCGATGCTGCCTTTTCCCTCGATCCTACCGAATTCAAACAACTCGTCGATCAAGTACGCCTGACGGAAACCCTTTTGGGCGAAAAAAACTATACCTTTGATGCAAAAATGCAACAACGCAGCCACGCTAGCCGTTCCATATTCATCATAAAGGATGTGAAAAAGGGAGAAGTCCTTAACTTAGATAACATCAAATCGATTCGTCCGCGCTATGGACTCGCGCCTAAATTGCTGCCCGAAGTTTTGGGTAAACGCTTTGTGGATGATTTTGAGCGTGGGACGCCTTTGCGGTTGGAGGATATAACTTAATTAAGTTTGACCCGTTTTACTGCTATGCAAAAAGTACTTTTTTACTCTACACAAGGACTATCTCCGCTGCACTTAGGACAGGAGCTAGAATTGATAGAAAAAGAAAAAAATAAAGGTAATGAAGTCTATATTTTACATTGCAACGCCAAATTAAAGTCGTGCTATTTTAATCCGTGCCACAATCTGCTCGGCTGTGCTATTTGTGAAGGCAGACGTGCACATTTTCATACCAAAATGGTCAACGAAGACCACATTTTTGCCCTAAAGCGCATTGATGTAGATATTGATGTACCAGACTTTGAATCCTTAGATGACCTCATCGCTTTTCGATACAAAGATGTGGAAATTGGGCGAGGTGTCGCGTCATCTGTCATTTCATTGGAGCGAGATTTCAATATCACGAGGTCTTCCAGTCGTCATCGAGATTTGGTAGAAATGAAGATGGAAATGGCGGCTTATGTCGTAGAAAACTTAGAATACTACGTTTCTAAGATTCAGCCAGACAAAATTGTTTTGTTTAATGGCAGATTTGCAGAGCTTTATCCAATAGTAGATTTTTGTAAGAAAAGAGGAATTGATTTTATTTGCTTTGAACGGGCTTCCAACAAGAAAAAATATCAGGTCTACAAGAATCATCTACCACACAGCATCGTGGCAAGAAACGAGCTAATGCTGAGTCTTTGGCATACGAAAGATGAACAAAAAAAGAAAATTGCGGAGGCATGGTTTACCTCAAAAAGAGCAGGTAATAATCCATATACTATCAATCATTTATCCTACCAAAAGAAAGATATTTTACCTGAGGGATTTGATGAAAATAAAATCAACATTGCAGTTTTTAATTCCTCGGAAGATGAGTTAAAAACTATTATAGAGTGGCAAGATAATGCCTTATATGAAAGCCAGAATGAAGCGATCTTTAAGATATTTGATCACTTCAAAAATCGACCTGAAATACACTTTTATCTTCGCATCCATCCCAACTTAGCCAAAATAAATAACCTACAAATGCAAGAGTTACGCCATTTCACACAGGAGAATATAACGATTCTTTCGGGCAGTGCTGCTGTTGATACTTATGCACTAATTGAAGCTTGTGATAAAGTTTTGACCTTTGCGTCTACAGTAGGTATTGAGGCAACTTTTTGGGGTAAACCTGCCATACTTTTTGGCAAATCTTTCTATAAAGTATTGAATGCAACCTACAATCCTGATTCCTACGAAGAGCTTTTTAAAATCTTACAGGACAGAGATTTAGCCCCCATAAATAGAGAAACTACACTTCCTTACGGCTACTTTTATACTAATTACGGCACGCTTCCTGAATCTTTTAAATACGAT
>JBCDKV010000402.1:0-5336 GCA_038746215.1 Bacteroidota bacterium
ATCTAATACAAGCGACCGCGATCCGCACGATATTTTTGTCCAATTTGATGAGCCAGGCATCTATACGATGGAAGTCGCTGCCCGATCTGCTTTTCATGCCATTGACCGCTTCATTTTATCCCAAACTCCAATCAATAACAACAATGCCGCTGATGTGCCGATGAGTGAAATTATATGCGATTAACGATTTACGATTTTGGATATGCGATTTCGGATTTCGGATATGCGACTTCAGACTATATCCTAATTTCAAGAAATACACACCTCTCTGACCCTATTTATTTTAGCGGAAAAAGGACTGAAAATCCGTTAAAAACAGATCACTGTATGAGCCAAATTGGGTATAGTTTGAAAAACAATCGTCAGTAACCATTGATCTTAACTTGAAAAACAGTCGTCAGGGCGAGTTTTGGGATGTTTAGGATTTTCAGTGCTTTTGGAGCGTTAAGAAATAAATCGAGGTCTTGACTTTTTTGTTACTTTTTTCGTCAAGGAAAAAAGTAAAAGCCCTACTTGTAAAGCCACAATATTCAAAGAAGAATCAATGATGAAATTACTCACACTCGGATGTTTCCTTCTCACGTTCTCGCTTTCTTGCGAAGCACCCACTACCCTATCCGAGCAAGAAGAAGTAATGTCCCTCATCTACTACAATATTGACGGTCTAAAGAAAGCTAAAAAACGAATTGCACAAAACGATAATTACTATACCTCTGCTTACGAAAAACTCATTCAACGAGCAGATAAAGCACTCAACTTCGACCCCAATCCTGTCACCAATAAAGCAAAAGCAGCACCAAGTGGTGATAAACACGACTACCTAAGCATCGCGCCCTATTGGTGGGCAGATTCTACAAAGGAAGATGGCTTGCCGTGGATTCGTCGCGATGGAGAAGTCAACCCCGAAACACGTGGCAATCATACGGACAAAGAGCGCATTGCTAAACTTTGGAAAGTACTGAGTCAATTGACCTTTGCTTTCTACTATTCCAATGAACCAAAATATGCCGAAAAAGCAAAAGAACTGCTGCGCATTTGGTTTGTGGAGGAAGCCACCAAAGTCAATCCAAATATCAACTATGGACAAGGTGTACCAGGCATGACAGAAGGACGACCCTTTGGAATCATCGAGTGGACGGGTATAGATGAAGTGGTGAACGCATTGCAAATATTAGAGCAAAGAGGAATGTTGGAGGAGGATCTGAAAACGGAAATGCAGCTATGGTTGACCACTTATTTGGATTGGTTACTCACTAGCAAATTAGGTCAAGAAGAAGGTGCTCGACCCAACAATCACGCCAATTGGTACGACTATCAAGTGCTTGGCATTTCCATTTATCTAGGGCAAATCGAAGCCGCTAAAACAAGAGCCGAAGCCATCAAAATAAAGCGCATTGCCACTCAAATCGAGCCTGATGGTTCGCAACCACACGAGTTGGCACGCACCAAAAGTCTGTCTTACAGCAGCATGAATTTGAAAGCAATGATCCTCAATGCCATGCTTGCGAAACAAGTTGGTATTGATCTGCTAAATTTTGAAACGGCAGATGGTAGAAGTTTGCTGCAAGCCGCCACCTTTTTAGCTCCTTATGCTGAGAAAGAAAAAGCGTGGACGTATCCGCAACTAGGCGATTGGGAAGAGCTGATTGATGACCGTTTACTCCCACTTTTTTCGGTTATGAGCAGCATTTATGGTGAGCCTTTATTGGAAGATGTAGAAGCGATGAAACAGTCGTTGGGCAGCATGGAGCGGTTGCAATATCCGCCTTTGTTGTATGAGCCGCAATAATAAAAACAGACAATATCTATGAAAATACATGAGCACATAAAGGGTATTTTTTGAACCTATCACCCTTTACAAATCTAAAACCCTCAATTCCAAAGCCTCGTAGAGGCGAACTGTGGGTAGAAATGTCCAAATTTTCCTGATCTAAGCGCCGTAGGTGCGAACTATGACACCTTCACAGTACGTACCTACGGCACTTGATAACATTTTCAGCGTTTTTTCTACCCATAGTTCATTCCTAGCGGAATTTTTGGATACGTAAAAAATGGAGGGGGCAGTAAATTTTTTGAGTACCCTCTACATATTCTATTGTACCGATGTGTTTAAAATCAGCAAAATGCGAAAAATAACAATCCTATTCTTCTTATTTTTTCTATTCACTACTAGTATCGCAATGACACAAGGCTATAAAGACAAAAGCCTTCCTATCGAAGAACGAGTAGAGGATATACTCTCCAAAATGAGCATTGAGGAGAAAGTAGCACAGATGCGTATATTCCATGCTAATAAAGGCGTAAAATGGAGCAAAAAAGGAGAAATGGAACTCTCCGAAGAGGTCAAAAGCCGTCTGAAATATGGCATCGCAGGTATTAAAAATCCGGGCGAGCATGATACCCCTGAAAAAGCAGCTCAACTCAACAACGACCTCCAACGCTACATCATCGAAAACAATCGTTGGGGCATTCCTGCGCTCTTCGTCACGGAATCTTACAATGGTGTGGACGCGGCAGGCTGTACCTATTTTGGTCGCCCGATTACCTACGCTTCTTCTTTCAATCCTGAATTGGTCAATCGCGTGTGGGATGTCGTAGGCAGAGAAGCGCGTTTGCGTGGGATGCACATGTGTCATTCTCCCGAAGGTGATATTGTTCGCGATCCTCGTTTTGGGCGCATGAGTGAAACTTTTGGAGAAGATACCTACCTGACCACGCAGATGGTGATGAATGCGGTGAAAGGTGTGCAGGGCGATTATGAAGGTCTAGGCAATGGCACACATATTGGCGCAGTCACCAAGCACTTTGCAGGTTATGAACAAGTGAAAGGTGGACGGAATTTTGCGTCTGTTGACATATCTCCTCGCGCGTTGATTGATGAGATTTTTCCACCTTTTGAAGCCGCCGTAAAAGAGGGCAGATCATTAGGTATTATGGCATCGCATGGCGATATTAATGGTGTCGCAAGCCACGCCAACCCGTATTTGCTGACCGAAGTTTTACGCGATCAATGGGGCTTTGAAGGCTATGTCGTTTCGGATGCTAATGACATTGCGCGACTGAATTTTTTTATGCAAGTTGCCGAGACGCCCGAAGCTGCTGCCGAAATGGGATTGAAAGCAGGAATGGATATTGATTTGTACAGCGACGAAGCCTATATTTTGCTGCCCGAAATGGTCAAAAAAGACCCAAGTTTGGGATACTACATTGATCGAGCAGCAAGAAGAGTTTTACGCACTAAATTCATTCTAGGGTTATTCGATGATCCTTACATTGATGTAGCAAAAGTCAACGAAGAAGTACGTTCAGAGGCATCTTTAAATTTGGCAAAAGAAGCTGACTTGGAGTCAATTATCTTGCTCAAAAACGAAAACGAAACTTTGCCGCTCAATCCATCAAAAGGACAAAAAGTCGCTTTGCTAGGGCCTTTGGTAGCCGAGGATACAGAAGTCAATTTCAGTCGAGTAGCACCAAAATATACCTTTACGAGTGATGCAGGTTTTAAGTTGACCGATGAAAAGCGAAGTATTCCAAATTTGAAACCCACGCCCGATGCCGTGATGGACGATTTGGTCAAAAAAGCAAGTAAAGCGGATATGACTATCCTATTTTCGGGTGGCGATGAATACACGGCAAAAGAGTCTTTTTTCAATGGTGCATTGGGTGATCGTTCGGATATTCATTTGGTGGGCAGACAGAATGAATTGTTCCGTCGAGTCAAAGCATTGGGCAAACCTGTCATTGTCGTTTTGAAACATCGTAGAACCTTAGCAATCAATGAAATAGCTACCGATGCAGATGCCATAGTCGATGCTTGGGATTTGAGTGAATTTGCGGATGAATCCTTGGCACGTATCATTTTTGGAGAGGTTTCGCCTTCGGGAAAATTGCCTGTGACTGTTCCTCGCAGCATTGGGCAATTACCATTACATTACAGCCAAAAAAGAATCAACCTCAAAAAAAGCTACCTCTTCCAAGAAGCAGGACCGATTTATCCATTTGGCTATGGTTTGAGCTATGGCGATTTTGAGTATAAGAACTTGAAGTTATCTTCTAATGAAATAGCAAGTGATGAATGTCTAGCTGTCAGTGTAAATGTGACCAATGTAGGAAAAGTCACAGCTAAAGAAGTTGTACAACTTTATTTAAAAGATGTCATCGGTCAAGTGACGCGCCCCAATAAGGAACTGAAAGCTTTTGAAAAAATAGAACTGAAAGCAGGCGAAACGAAAAATGTGAGTTTTGCTATTGAACCCAAAATGCTTGAATTCACAGGCATTGATATGCAAAAAGTGATTGAAGCAGGTACGTTTGAAGTGATGGTCGGCACATCTTCAGCAGAAGGATTGACAGCCAGCTTTGAAGTCACTGAAAGTAGGACGAATGTTTTCGATGCAACAGTCATCGAAGATGCCATGGTCAAAGCGATGGAATGGCAAGAAGCTCACCCAATTTTATCGCTAGCGGCCACCGATTGGACAAATGGTGCGTATTACACAGGCGTAACGAGAGCGCATCAAGCGACTAAAAATATGGTTTTCCGTGCTGCCTTAAATACCATGGCATACAGCAATGATTGGCAGACCTTCGACCGTATCTATCATGCCGATGATGTCGCCATTTCTTACGCTTATTTATACCTGCACAAATTACGCAAAAACACTGCTGACTTAAAACCGACCAAAGCTTTCCTAGACGAACATCTTTTTGAACCCAACCGATGGACAGATGGCACAGATAAAGATGAATCCAAGAGAATACTGTGGTGGTGGTGCGACGCCCTCTTTATGGCACCGCCTGTCATCACCGTTTATGCCAAGCGAACGGATGAAGAAAGATACCTCGACGCCATGCACAAATACTATAAAGAAACCTACGACTTGCTCTTCGATCAAGAGGAAAAACTCTTTGCGAGAGATACCCGCTTTCAGTGGACAGGTAAAGCCGATGATTTAAAAGAAGCTAATGGCAAAAAAATATTTTGGTCGCGTGGCAATGGTTGGGTATTTGGTGGTCTAGCACTCATCCTAGAAGATATGCCCAAGGACTACAAACATCGTCCTTTCTATGAAAGTCTGTTCCAAACGATGGCAGCACGCATCAAAGAATTGCAACCCAAAGACGGACTTTGGCGCGTCAGTTTACTCAATCCCGAAGCTTTTGAACATGGTGAAGTAAGTGGCAGTGGCTTCTATACGTTTGGCATGGCTTGGGGCATCAATAATGGCTTGTTGGACAAAGAAGCATATCTGCCTGCGGTAAAAAAAGCGTGGAGCGGCTTGATGTCTTGTCAGCAAGATTCCGGTAAAGTCGGTTGGGTACAAAATATTGGTGCA
>JBCDKV010000403.1:0-5331 GCA_038746215.1 Bacteroidota bacterium
ACAGCTGATTTTCCAAGTCGGGAAATGCTTGCATCAGCGGCGTCCAAAATTCAGCTTCATAACCTTCGATGCCCCGAATTTCCTCAAAAGGCTTGGTAATATTGAGTACCAAATCTTCTGAAAAATACTGCTTGAAAATAGGTGTAAAAGATTGTTGAGCGGCACTAGCTTCATTCATAGCTGCTACGAAAGCCAGCACCATTTTTTTGTTGGCTAGGGCTTGATTTGTCGCATCTGTTTGCGTCATTGATGCTGTAGCAGTTTCGTTTGCGTAAATTTGACAGAGCGCATCAAATCCGTCGAAGACTAGCCATTCCTTATTTATTTTCCCGTCTTCGATGAGGTAGTGACTGATGATGGGAAGTACGACTTCTTGACCGCTTGGTGATCCAAAAAATCCTTGTCCCGTATGCGTACCAACTATTTTCCAACGACAGGCAACTTCGGCATCCTTAGCCCTTTTGTTGCAGCTAATGCGTTCGACGATTACTCGACCTTCGGGGAAAGCATTGCTCAGTTGTTCAAAGTAGTTTTTTATCTGTTGGTATCCGATCAAATCTTCGTCGCAAACGGCATGGACAGTAGCAAGTGGCTGATAATAGGACTCCAATTGATCGAAAGCTCGTTTTTGCCAAACCTTTTCAAAGAGTCCAAAAATTAAAGCCGCTTCGGCAGACTCCTCCAAAAGATGTGCGGTTTCGTTGGGGGCAATAGCTAAAGTATTTTGAGGTGATTTGGCTTTACCGTTTTTATAACGTTGGTCTCGCTTTGCCATTTCCACTGGGTCAAAACCCAATTGTTGTACTAGATGCAGATTATCTCGCACGAGCCATTCTTCGTATATTTTATTGTCCTGTACTGCGCAGTCAGCAATGGTTCGGAAATATACCTTTTTGCCTGTAGCAGCACCATAAGCCGTCGCACTCAAATTGGTGGCTTCTGAAAAAATGCGGTGCGAAGAAAAGAATTTGTCTGCTCCATCTTCTGACCAAATCACTGCCTCTGCCCCCATGTGTCGATCAGGGAAACTAGCAAGCGTTTCCAGCGTTCCTTTCACTACGCTTTCGACGCCGACCACTTCATTTGCACCAGCATGTATCAGCACATCTTTCGTATAAGTTTCGTGGATGACCCAAATTGCACGATCGTGCCAAATTTCGTCGGTTATCTTCAAAATGTAGTCTACGAAGTTGACGTATTTCTCGTCAAAACCTGGCAGTTCCTGCTGTTTACCATTGATGGTATATATTTCGTTCTCTATATAGATCATTCACAAATGATTTGGTATGTTAGTCTTTACTGGTTGGGCTGCTGACGGGAATTGTAGATAATTTTATAACTATACTCCGTCTGGGATAAAAAAGTGCATTTTGCTTCCTTGACATTTCTGAATACAAGCTATTAGTTATACTTTCAAATTTGGTGGCATCGAGCCTGCCAAATTTGATTGAGGTTTTTTAAGGAGGTGTCGACCTCCTCCTCAGCGAAAACTTAGCCCTAGATTTAGAGGTAAATGATGTGAACAGAACCTATCTTTTTTCAAAAATGAAAGCTCTTTTTACCCCGTTTGTAGTATAACTATTTCAAAGCATTTAAGCCCTCTGCCAATTGCTTTGAACACTCGACTAGCATCATACTATCGGACTTCAACGCGATGAATCGGAAACCCATTGCCATCATGCTTTGGGCATCCTCTACCGAAGCCACCCAAATGCCTGCTACGATCTGGTGTTTTTCGCAGGTACTTAAAATCTTGGCAATGGCTTCATCAAATAATTGTTGATCTGCTGTTTTTTTGATGGAGCCTGTCAAAGATAATCGCAAATCACCAGAACCAATAAATATTCCATCCAATCCTTCCACGGTCACGATTTCTTCAATATTGTCAACGGCTTCTTTAGTCTCGACCATCGCAATTGCTAGCACTGCATCATTGGCAAAGTCACCATAGTCCAAACCTGCTGACAAACGAGGACGAGTCGGTCCAAAGCTCCGATAACCCAACGGCGGATATTTACAAGCTCCTACAAACTTCTCACACTCGACTCGGTTGTTGACCACGGGACAAATGATACCGTAAGCACCACTATCCAGCAATCGCATAATACCACCTGGCTCATTCCAATTGGCTCTGGCAAGTGGAACGGCATCCGTTGTGCCAATCGCTTGCAGCATCTGCATGGCGGTCTCGACGCTGTGTAGACCATGTTGCATATCCACCGTGACGGCATCCCAACCCGCATTTGCCATCACTTCTGCTGTCCACGTATTCGGGATATGAAGCCAGCCAATAGTAGCAGTTCCGCCTGCCTGCCAAATTTCTTTGAGTTTGTTTTTCATGTTTTGTTTGTCGTATTTCTAAGCTAATGGCTATTTACCATCTAGGTCTGTACGAAGCCCTGTTTTTGTTAACATTCTGCTTAAAAATAGTCTAAGTCAATGCCAGAAAATCGCGCAACAAGTATGCTTGGTAAATCTCTTCGGACGCAAACACAAAATTTCTTTGGGCATACTTGTTGCGCGATCCCAAGGAATTGATCAAGGCTTATTTTGAGGATTGCTCAAAACTTTATAAGGGATCATTTTCCACCCACCAATTCCTAACCACGGTATTGACGCTTTCTGGCTGTTCCAAAGTACTCAAATGCCCGCATTCTTCGATAATGGCGAGGCTTGAATTCGGGATTAAGTCTGCCATTTGTTGATGTAAAGCTGGCGTACAAACTTGGTCTTCTCTACCCGTCATAATTAGAGTTGGGCATTTTATTTGAGGTAAATCTGGGGTGCTATCGGGGCGATTGAGCTGTGCTTTGACTTGTCTAAAAAACTTTTCACTACCTGTATTCATCGCCATTTTTAAGACCAATGCTCGCATGGCTGGTTGAGCAGCATGCTTCGGATGCAGCATAGCATCTTTTAGGAAATCCGTCGTAATCGACCTAAATTCTCCTAACTGGGACATGCCCAAAAAGCGTTGCTGAGCAGCTCTCGTTTTTTCAGAAGGTTTTTTGTGATTGGTATTGAGCAGTATCAACTTTTTGATACGTTTGGGAGCTTGCCGCAAAAGTTCAAAGGCAATGATACCACCGTAAGATAAGCCCATGATTCCAAAATCTCCTTCTACCTGATCTAGCAAATTTGCTGCGACTACTCGCAGGTCATCTGAACTGCTGTGGTCGCCGTCGATGCAGTTTGCAAGATCGCTTAATGCCACTTTCTGATGCTGGAAAAGCGTCGCATCACAGAGCGTGCCAGGCAATAAGAGTAATGGTAATTTCATGTTGTTCTAAAAAGGAGGCTTTCTAGTATTTTGCTAAAAATCCTCCTGCTGTACTTTTTTACAGAAATTGGGTTTTGGGTGATTGATTTAGTTCTCATTTATAAATAGGGGTGTACGAAATCCTGTTTTTTCTTAACATCGTAATCGGAAATAGCCTGAGTCAGTGCAAGACAATTGAGCATACTTATTGCGCGATCTCAGGAGCTTTCTAGGACCCGTTTCGAGGGTTGTTCAAAACTTCGTAGACCCCTAATTTATAAACAGCAAACTGCCAACAACTACATCAATTCTGATACCAATGCTTTGCCGTAATCACATCTCCTCCGATGCTAGATGCGGCGGCACTGTAGTTGGTAGTATTGATCGACTGCTCCAAGGTTGGGTAGAAAACACGAGTTGGGAACTGACCGTTGGTGACGGTAGTTGCCAATGGACCAATTTCCAATGCTGGCAAGCCCGTTCTCTTATATTCGCCCCAAGATTCAATCGTATTGTTGAATAGGAAAGCAAACCATTTTTGATCCATCAATCGCTCCATGGTTCCATCCCAAGCTACGGCTGGATCATCCAATAATCCATCGGGCAAATCAATACCCCACTGGTCGAAATTGGCAGTAATACCCGCTTCGTAATGTGCTTTGGCATCTCCGTTTGTCCAGCCATTGAGTGCTGCTTCGGCAAGTATGAATTCTACTTCTGCGTAACTAATGATGGTGTAGTCCAGCAAACCTGGATTGGTTACAAATCTAGTAGTTAGCAAAGACGTATTGGCGTCGCCATTTCCATTCCAAGACTGAGCTGCTTCACGTGTCAAACCGTTAGGAACACCTTCGTGGTTGGGAAACCCATCTTTGTTTTCTGGAAAGCGGAAGAAATAATCTACCCGTGGATCGTCATAGCCTTCGAAGATTCCTTCCATTCTTTTGGACATACTCAGACCAGAAAAGGTTGTAATTGCTTGCTGAGAGAAAGAAGAAGCATTCGGGCTGACACCGCTAAAATCATACACACCAGACTCTTCATTGCTAGCAATGATCGGATAGGTATCTGGATCATTCACAATTTCCGCAATTTCACTAGCCGTATTAGTTTCTGCTCGATTGGACAAGCGCAATAGATAGCGCAAACGCAAAGAATTTGCCAGCTTTCTCCACTTCATCACATCGCCACCGAACAATACATCACCACCAATTACGAATCCATCGCTATTGGCAAGTAGTGTATTAGCCTCTTCTAGTAAAGTCAAGACGTTTGGATAAATCGTTGATTGTGCATCGTAGCTTGGGACGGAGTTTTCTACGCCCAATCCAGCTTCCGAAGCAGGTATATCAATCCATAATTCTGTATTAGTGGCTAAATAGTAAGCACGGAAAATTTTACCTGCCGCTTCGTATGCACCCAATCCTTGCTCTACGGCGGCACTGTTCATATCATTGATGTTGGAGATGGCAGCATAATTAGCTCGCCAAATCGCATCGAAGAAGCCCGAACCCGTAGCAAAATCATAAGCATCTAGTTGGTTGTCATTTCTACGCACGTAATACTGCATGATTTGGTCTGACAACCAAGTCTGCAATGTCATATGCGGATTGATGGGTTCAAAGATGATGCTGGGCAATAGGGTGGCAGGATTATTTTCTGTGGGCGCATTCCGATTGGTATTGATTTCCTCGAAGTCTGCTGTACAGGCAGCTAACAACCCGACCAGGAGCAAACAAGAAAATATTTTAGTTAATTTCATTTTGTATTTTTTAATCAGAGCGAACTTAACCTTCATTCAAGCTCGCCCTTAGTTTATTGTTGTCTAAGAGCATGTTTGGAGTACTATCTTCCTGTAAACCAATATTTTCCGAACCTGACTTTGAAAATAATTGCTCGTTTATCTCGATAAAGTCGCTATTATTTTCTTCGCCAGAACCGTAAACTATTGATTTACAGTTCAATCCTACTCCAAACAAGCTCTAATAGATGATGCCTAAAAACCAATTTTCAAGTTAAATCCATAGGTACGAGGATTGGGTAGTTGTCCTGCCTCGAAACCTGGTACAAAT
>JBCDKV010000404.1:0-5327 GCA_038746215.1 Bacteroidota bacterium
AAGGCATTTCGATTGGAAGTCGTGCCTTCGAGTTCGACTTGCAGCCAATTGGTTTGACTCGCACGACCTGTATTTTGATACAAATACGGATGATCGTTCGTATTGGAAACGAGCATGTCCAAATCGCCATCTTCGTCATAGTCAAAGACCTCCAAACTCATACCACTTGCTATGCCATCACAAGCTGCTTGCACCGACCAATCTGTGAAATCTGCCTTGCCTTGTGCAAGGTTATTTCTGAAAAATTTATTGTTGTAGATCAGTCCTTCAAAACCATTGACCAAATAAATATCTTCATCGCCATCGTGATCCGCATCAAACAGGTGCGTTCCCCATCCCCAGTTGCCATAGCCTACATTTTGGGACTCAAATTCGTTGGTAAAAACGCCACTTGCACTACCCGTGTACAATGGATTGGGAAGCAGTTCGGATATGTTGGTCACATAGATGTCGAAATGACCATCATTGTTGTAATCGCCAATGGCAAAACCCATACCATTGCCCGTATTGCGCAGTCCGTATTCGTTGGTAGCTTCTCGAAAAGTCTTGCCTTTTTCGTTGAGGTACAAACGACTGAAACCATAATCATTATTGATGTATAAGTCTAGCAAACCGTCTCGATTCACGTCGAAAGCGGCACTACTCCAAGCACTGCGATCATCTCCTAAACCCGTCTCGAAAGTCACGTTTTGAAAGCTGCCGTTACCTAAATTCCGATACAAGCGATTAGGAGAAAATGTACCGTAGTCACTAATGTAAAAATCCAAAAAACCATCGCGGTCGTAGTCCCACCACAGTCCGCTGGTGTTGACGCAAGTTGGGCAGTCTTCCATTGCTGCGATGGCGGGAACTTCTTCAAAAGTACCATCGCCTTTGTTGTGGTAGAGCTGTACGCTACCTGCGTGCGTGAGCAAGAGATCGGGAAAGCCGTCATTGTCGTAATCGCCCCAAGCTGCGCCCAATTTATTGGCTCTACGATTTGGATGATTGTATTGTTCTCGAAAGCCCGCTGCTACGGTCACATCTTCAAACCAACCACTGCCTCTATTTTCTAGCAGCCGACTCCAAGTTTCGGGTTTGCCCCGCTCAAATTCTTCGTAGGCAACCACGAAAATATCCAAATCACCGTCTTGATCGTAGTCTGCTACCGCATTGCCGTAGTTGTTTTTCATTTTGGCAAGGTCTCGAATAAAGGTTTCTTGAAAAGCTTGGGCATAGGTTTGAGAAGTGCAAAGCACAACTGCCAGTATAAAAGTAAGTAGTAATTTATCATTTTGCATGATGCCATTTTTATACTTGTCTAATTTTGACTGGCTTGTAACATGTACTTGGTACAATTTGAACCACTAGGAAATTACTAAGCCATCACAGCTGAGCAATAAACTCAGTCAAACTTACTTCGCGAGTTAGCCCCAATTTCTTTCGGAGCCGATAGCGATTCGTGTGTACACTTTCGATGGAAATACCCAATAGTTTTGCCATTTCTTTGCTGGAAAGGTGCAGTTTGACTAAGGCGCAAAGCTTCTGGTCACCACGACTGAGTTTTGGATAATTTGTATTGAGTTTTTGATAAAAGTTTTTATTGACCGAAACAAATCGCGCCTCAAAGTCCTCCCAGTTTTGAGCATTACTATGGGAAATGCTCCGCACAATTTTCTTTAATTCATTGGCTTTCAGATCACCGCTGCCCTTGGAGAGTTTTTCTTTCAAAGTAGCGAGAATTTCGTCTTTTTCGATCAATTTTAGGGAAGAGGTTGCTAATTCTTTGTTTTTCAGTTCCAGCAATTCTCCTGCTTGTTTGATTTCCAACTCTTTTTTCCTTTTGATAAGTTGTTTTTCTGATTCGTGTCGGTTGCGGACGTAATTCAAATAAAGGAAACCCGAAAACAACAGAAATCCAATCGTGACGGTCAGTAGGGTATTCTTTAGGAAAGCCTCCCTCTTTTGATGCTCTAACTGAGTCAGGCGTTGTTGCTGAATCAACTGCTTTTGCTGCTCTTTTTCGAATTGAAACTGGTCTTTGATTTCGAGCAAAGAATGGTTGTTTGGACTTCTGCTGTCAAAAAACTGCATATCCAGCTCTTTCATCCTTTGCAGGCTCGTAAAAGCACTTTGATAGTTCCCTTTTGACAAATACAAATTCGATAATCGCTCGTAGACCGTTGGAATAAAGTCCAAATGGCTTTTGTACCGATCCGAAGCTTTTAGCGATTTTTGGTAAGCTTTTTCTGCATTTTCTTTATCTCCCATTGCATAGTAGACATCTCCCATACTAGCAAAAAGCAATACTTGAAAACTAGGACTATTCTCCTTAAACCAACTTTCGAGCATAGTTATCAAATCGAGCGCCGCCTGATGTTCCCCAAATGCACTTTTGATATTGGCTTCCTCAAATTGTAAATAAGGAGTTGCAACACCACCATTATACAGGAGACAGCTATCCAAATAGGTATTTGCTTGCTCAGGCTCGTTCAACTCACGGTAGGTCGAACAAATTGCGTAGTAGCAGTTCGTAATATCCTGCTTTGGCGCTAACTTTTCTGCCACCAATTCTTTGCTCAAAGTGAGTGCCGATTGAAAATATTCCAGTGCTTTTTCCTTTCGCTTATAGAAACTGAAATACCTACCCAAGTGGATGTAGACCTGTCCTTTTGCTCGCCTGTCGTTTGTCACGTCTGCAAGCAGTAGTGCTTTCCAAAGATGGTCGTAGGCTAATTGGTATTTAGCTTTGTGTCCGTATATAATCGCCTTTTCCGTAAGTGCTCCAATAGCGGAAAAAGTATCTTGCTTAGCTAAAAAATGCTCGTAGGCAAATTGATACATTTGGAGTGCGCTGTCAGGACATTCGTAGCGAACCACTGTTACCTTTTGCGTCCAACTTTGAAGGGATTGAATACCTGTGGTATCTATATTATACTCGACTTTAGCAAACAAGAGACATGGAAAGAGGAGGGCAAATAAAAAAGCGGCTTGTCTAGTTGGTGCTTTCATTTCCTGTAATGTTTTTGACTATTTTGTTTGTTTTTCATCCATATTACCCAACAAATCTACTAAAATAGTATGATTTCTCGCTTATATATTTTCGCTTATCTAGTATATGTCTAGTTGTATTTGAACAGTTCGTCAGTTTATTGCCGCTATTTTGTGCTAGACAGATGGGTGTTGAACTGGTATTTGGCTATTGATGCTAATAACGACTGTACAGATTTCATTTTTCTTGACATTTGACTCCAATATAGTTCAGGTCAATATCTGCAAATTGAGCAACAAGTATGCTCAGTAATTCTCTTCGGACGGAAACACAAATTTCAAAAGTTTAGCAAAGCTATTACTACCAAGAAAAGGAGTATTTTTACCCGTTATTCGCATTATTGGTAATTAGCTATTAGCTGTTTGTGTATCGCCTCTAGGCTGCAAACGGGATAAATCTGTGCAAATAGTCGAATTGTAAGATTGTTCAATTGGCGAATTGATAGTAAGGTGCTATACAATTAGCAGGCGCTAATAATTCTATCACCTTCCCCACAAATTCTTACACATCCAAAAATCCCGTTAGGGATGTACTGTGGGTAGAAAAAATGCTAAAAATGTTGTCAAGTGCCGTAGGTACGTACTATGACAGTGTTACAGTTCGCACCTACGGTGCTTAGATCAAGAAAATTTGGACCGTTCTACTCATAGTTCGCCTCTACGAGGCTTTAGAATTGAGGATTTTGGACTTGTAGGATGTCAGCAGACTAATAATTATATGGTAAATTAAAGCAAATGGAAAAATACAGCAAAGCACAATTCGAACGCCTTGGAATCACCAATCCCGATAAATTGAGTGCTGCCTCAAAGCGTGCCTTAGCATGGAAGCGATGGAGCAACGAATGGTTTGGTGAATTTGAGGTCTTTGATCTGAAAGGTGATTTGGCTTACGAAGAAGGCGTGGTAAGGCGTGATCCAAGTGCCATCATTCAGCACAAGGGCAAATATTTTGTTTGGTATTCTAAAAGCACTGGTGCAACCGACGGCTTTGCAGGCGACATCGAAAACGAAAAAGTTTTTCCTTGGGATAGGTGTGATATTTGGTACGCCACTTCTGACGATGGTTGGACGTGGCAAGAAGAAGGAATCGCCATCGCAAGGGGAGACAAAGGTGCTTACGATGATCGCTCTGTTTTTACGACAGAAATACTGGAACACGGCGGAAAATATTATTTGACCTATCAGACTGTGCAATCGCCTTATCTGGTTCGGGTCAAAAATCAGGTGGGCATTGCTTGGGCAGATTCGCCGCGCGGGCCTTGGCACAAAAGCGAACAACCCATTTTGAGTCCCGCTGATAATGGGGTTTGGCTAGGAACGGAAGACAATCGCTTCAAAGTAGTGCGCAAAGGCGATTTTGACAGCCACAAGGTACACGACCCTTGCTTGTTACATTATAACGATAAATTCTACCTCTATTACAAAGGAGAACAAATGGGTGAGGAAATTACTTTCGGAGGGCGACAAATCCGCCATGGATTAGCCATCGCGGAACATCCGCTGGGACCTTACGTCAAATCTCCTTACAATCCTATTTCTAATAGCGGGCACGAAATTTGTGTCTGGAACTACAATGGAGGTATCGCCTCACTCATTACGACTGACGGGCCTGAAAAAAACACCATTCAGTGGTCTCCCGACGGTATTAATTTTGAAATTATGTCCGTCATAAAAGGTGCGCCACACGCCATCGGTCTGAACCGAACGCTAAAAGATGCCGCTACCAAACCATTTGCTGCCTTGGAATGGGGACTGACCCATCGCTACATGAACGATGATTATCAATACATCCGAAGATTTCACGGGCGCAACATCACCACACACGTCGCCAAAGGAGAAAAAGCAATTGATGAGAATAGTCAGGCGGCGAATTGGTCAGGCGTGTAGTGTAGGTAAGAGCAGTAAGATCTTTTCGTGCAGTTTTTGTCTATAAGCCAAAGTATTCTTTTGCAGAAAAAACAAAGACCTTAGCATTCATTGAGTACTCGAACAAAATTAATAGACATAGACTACTAGACAAGCACAAAATGAAACACTAAGTACACTTAGGAACACTAAGAGCTACACTACTAGACAAAACACAAATTTAAAACACTAAGTACACTAAGAAAAGCGGCTAGTATAGCTATGTGGTCTGCTTCTCTTTTCTTTTGTAATCTAAAATGTCCAGTAGTAAAACTAAGAGCTAGACTACTGGACATTTCTGTAATTGGCTGCAATCGACCTCATTTCTTTTAGTGGAAAAAGTGCTAAAAAGACGTTAAGAACAAAATACTGTATGAGCCAAAACAGATTTC
>JBCDKV010000405.1:0-5312 GCA_038746215.1 Bacteroidota bacterium
ATACAATCCCATTACACATAGCGGTCACGAACTATGCGTTTGGAAGTACAAAGACGGTATTGCAATGGTATCTTCGGCAGACGGGCCAGAACGCCAAACGATTCAGTATGCTCCCGATGGCATCAATTTTGAGATCATGTCCTATGTCAATTGGGTACCTACCGCCATGGGTTTAGTCACCACTTTTGACAACGATGCGCACCCGACTGCTGCATTAACATGGGGATTACACCATCACATACGCATTTATCCTGGCGAGACTTGGATAACGGGCGACAATTACTTAGCACGCTTCAGTTTTTCTAAGAATAAAAACATTAAAGGCGAGTTTGCAAAGCATTTAAGTGGAGAATAGACAGTTCTTAATTACTTTCCAAAATCAAAAATTCATCATCCATAACATTTCCCGCGAAAATTAGATTGCCTAGAACGGCGGCAGCACTAGCACCAGACATTTCTGTGCCGTCGTCGGTATATATACTTTCCACGCTATAATCTCCTTTTGCACGGTAAGTAATTTTGATGATTTCCGAAGGTGCAGTCTCTTTTTTGGCTTTAGAATAAGCCCCAAATCGCAATAAATTAGGATGTCCGCCAATCCAAAGATGACCCGCATCATCCAATTCGATATTATCTACACCCGTGCCGCAAGGAATGTCTTCGATAAAGCTCAGTGAACCATCCGCTTCCACGTCATAGACCTTTACCAAAAAATGTCGAGGGGAAGCGACATACATCAGATTTCTAGTTCGATCATAATTGATCCCATTTGCATATGCAATGCCATTAGCTATTTCTCGATAATCTTTGCCATCGAAATACATGACATTGGATATTGCCAAACCACTGTATTCTTCTACCAATCTACCGATGCCTTCCGTATATTTATGATCGTTGGTGAAGTAGAAGCGATTGTTGTCCACTTGTATCAAATCATTTGGATGCACTAAAGCAGGATGCCTTAGCGTCCTTTGGTGTTTCATTTGCTGTCCGTCCAACTCAAAAACTTCGATGGAATGTCCTTGCTGTGTATGATTGACGACCATGACCTGATAAGTACTGTCTTTTTTGAACAGCGAAATGCCGTGTGGTGCAAAATCTTGCTCAAAGTTGCTGGTCAGCGAAATGGGTGTGAAATCTTCTGACGCAATATCAATGAGATAGACGCCACCTTTTTCTTTTTCCTGAGGCGGATAGACCCTTCTTTCCGTCGAAGAAATCAAAGCAAAGCTATCGGATGAACTAATAGTGATGTCTTCTGCTCCTTTGATTGCCACTTTCTTCAATAGTTTTCCATCAAACTGATGCTCCACTGTTCTAAAAAAACCAGTCGATACGAGTATATATCCGACGAAAAGCGTGATGGCAAGTAGGAGTGGTATACCAATTATTTTTAGGCTGCGCATAGTGTTTTGTTAATAATATAAAAGACTACTTTGTCAATATTTTGCGATATAAAACGTTATGCTTAAAATCATAAACTAAAATATTATGTCGCAAAACAAAAACAATTCAAAATGTATCGCTACTGACCATGCTTACGAAAGAGCGAAAGGAAGATTAAGCTGGAAAAAAAGAACACTCGACAGAATGATGCTCAAAGCCTATCAAGAAGGCAAAACGCATGGGCAAACAAAGGGAAAGTTACGAAAGTATTTGGATAAACTTTACCTAGAGCATAAAACGGCTAATAATACTAGGATATACGGTGAAGTGATTTATTTATTCAGTAATAATATACTGGTCACGCTCTACCGACTACCCAACAATTTGGGACCTTATCTAGATTTATAATGCTAGAAAAGGCATATTTATTTAGATTTAAAGAGTAGTTACCGCCCTATGATTCAAAAAGAAAATTTTTACTTCGTAAAAATTTTCTTTTTGAGGAGTACTTTTGGACAGAAATGAAAACAAAGTTTTTCATTTGATTTTCAAAAAACACTGTCAAATGGGTAGATGGACTTATCACAAAATCTATCGTAATCAAGTGGTGCTAAAAGCATTCTGTATTGCGAGTGAGAAAAATAACCCTCTTTATACCTCTGATTTTTATTTCACAAAAATTATCAATTTGGAATCATATCAAGTGAGTGCATAAATTCGTCAAAAAATCTATAAGTTTGTCGGATGGAAAACAGCAAGACCATATTACTTTGCATTTTAAATTGGGGATTGGGACATGCAACCCGCTGTGTGCCACTGATTCAGCAATGGCAAGCTGCTGGTCATCAAGTCATCCTAGCCTCCGATGGTCGTGCTTTGAAACTGCTAGAAATTGAGTTTCCTGATTTGGTCGTATTGCCACTACCCGCCCACAATATAAGATACGGAGCGCGTTTTTTTGAATGGTCAATCTTTTTACAACTACCTAAAATTGCGTGGATTACCATAGCGGAACATTTTCGAGTGCGGAAATTGGTGCGAAAATATGAAGTAGACGAAGTCATTGCAGACAATCGGTACGGCTGTTTCCATCCAAAGCGTCAAAGCATCTTTATTACCCACCAACTCAATATCATCATCCCCAACAAAATACTGCAAAGCTTAGCTCGTTGGGTGAACAATACTTGGATTCGCACTTTTTTTCAGGAATGTTGGATTCCCGACCGAGCAGGAACACCTAATCTGTCGGGCATCCTTTCGCACGACACCAATCTCAAAAATATTCAGTTTATCGGCTTATTGTCTCGTATGCAAGCATTGGACATTCCAAAAAAATACGACTGGGTCGCTGTTCTTTCTGGTCCAGAACCACAACGTACACTTTTAGAGCAACTCATTTTACAGCAAGCGCAGCGAATAAATACAGATTTCAAAGCAGCCATTGTTGGTGGCAAAAGCGAAGAAAACCAGCAGTTGACTGTCAGCGAAAAGATTACGTACTACGCTTTTCTATCTTCCCAAACCCTGAACGAATTGATGTGCGCCGCAAAAGTGGTCATTTGTCGCTCTGGCTACAGTACCCTTATGGATTTGGCGGCCACCAAAAGTCAAGCGATTTTGATTCCAACCCCAAAACAGACTGAACAGGAATACTTAGCGCAGCATTTTTTGGAGCAAGGTATTTTTTTTAGCCAATCACAATCAGAATTTGATCTGGAAGTAGCGCTAAGTACTTATCCAGCATACCATTATCTGGCATAATTGGGTGTACTTATCGCGTAATTTTCTTGCATGGATTCAGACTGTTTTCAAGGAAAATATTGACAAATTTATCCACTTGCGTAGGCTTTTGCTATTATGCTTTCTTCCCTTTCATTCAACCATTCTCTAGTTTTGCTGTATTAGGAATGCACACAATCTAGTGACTACTCAGATAAAAAAACCAAAGTATTTACAACAGCACAAAGCAAATACATGAAAATAGGTATTGTCTGTTATCCTACTTATGGTGGCAGTGGCGTGGTGGCTACCGAACTAGGATTAGGATTAGCAAAAAGAGGACACGAAATTCATTTCATTACGTACAAACGTCCTGCTCGTCTTTCTAGCTTTCAGGAAAACGTCTATTATCATGAAGTGGCAGATGCAGATTATCCACTTTTTGAATACACTCCTTATGATACTGCCCTGACTAGCAAGCTCGTCGATGTAGTCAAATACGAAGACTTAGATTTGCTACATGTCCATTATGCCATTCCACACGCAGCAGTTGGTTATATGGCAAAGAAAATATTACTGGCACATGGCAAATATGTTCCAGTGATCACGACTTTACACGGCACAGATATTACACTAGTAGGTGTCAATCCTAGTTTTGCACCCGTCGTCGAGTTCTCTATCAATAAATCGGATGGCGTCACCGTAGTTTCCGAAAATTTGAAGCAACAGACGCTTGCCAATTTCAACATCAATAAAGACATACAAGTTATCTATAACTTCATTGACTTTGAGCGTTTCAGTCGGGGCAACAAAGATCATTTCAAAAAGGCAATTGCTCCCGAGGGCGAACGCATCATCACGCACGTCTCCAATTTTAGGCGGGTCAAACGCGTCGATCATGTGGTGCATATTTTTAAGCGAATAAGAGAAATCATTCCAAGCAAATTGCTCCTCATTGGGGACGGACCCGAACGGCATAGTCTAGAAAAATTGTGCCGAGAACTGAATCTCAATGGAGATGTCCGATTTTTGGGTAAACAATCTGCGGTAGAAGAACTACTGGCGGTCTCCGATTTATTCTTGATGCCATCGGAAGAGGAAAGTTTCGGCTTGGCAGCACTGGAAGCTATGGCATGTGAAGTCCCCGTCATTTCCTCCGATGTCGGTGGACTGCCTGAGGTAAATATTCACGGCGAAACGGGTTTTATGAGCAAGGCGGGCGATGTCAACGAAATGGCAGATTATGCCATCCAGATTTTAGCTAGTGATGTCAGTTTGCAACAGTTTCGTGCCAATGCACTGGCGCAAGCCAAACGCTTTGATATTTCTAATATTCTGCCACAGTATGAAGCTTATTACGAACACGTTCTAGAGGTTGCGGTTTATTAGGGAATCGCTAAAAAGATTGCTGGTGATGCTGTTGATTTGTGTGTGAGAATTAGACTTGTACGAAGTCCTGTTTTTCTTAACATTTTACTCAAAAATAGCCTGAGTCAATGCCAGAAAATAGCTCAACAAGTATGCTTGATCTCAATAGCTTTCTCGGATTTGTTCAGAGTGTTGCTCAAAACTCGCACATGCCTGCAAACAAATCTACCCAACAAATATCTCAGCCTTCATATACAGTCTTGCTTCTCCTTTCAGTAATACTCGGTCTCCCTCCAAAGTACAGATAAGTTCACCTGTTCGTTTGGAAAGCTGCCTAGCAGAGAGCGTCTGTTTTTGCAGCCGTTTCGCCCAGTAAGGTGTCATCGTAGTATGCGCTGATCCCGTCACGGGGTCTTCGTCTATGCCATATTGTGGGAAAAAGCAACGGGAAACAAAATCGCTAGCCACTCCTTCAGCAGAAACAATAAGTCCTCGGCTGTTGAGTTGAGCAACTGCTCTGAAATCGGGTTGTAGCTGCTCTACCACCGCTTGACTTTCTGCAATGGCTAAATAGTCGTCTTGCCCTTTATACAAAGCTACAATACGATCTGTTTGCAGTGCAGCTCGAATGCTTTCCAATTGCTCATTTGCCTGTTCTAGCCTATCCACAGGAAAATCCATGAGCAAAAAGTGATCTTCTCTTTTTACGCTTAACCAACCGCTCTTGGTATGAAATCGAATAGTAGACTGTGAGAAATCCAATTCGTTGAAAAAGACGTAAGCCGTGGCAAGCGTAGCGTGTCCGCACAATCGAACTTCGGCAGCAGGCGTGAACCAGC
>JBCDKV010000406.1:0-5251 GCA_038746215.1 Bacteroidota bacterium
CCAAAATCTGTTTCTTCATCGTAGCGAATCAAATAAGTTTTAATCATCACACCTTCTATTTCTTCTTTGGCTTCTACAATACCTGCTATGTCGATGAAGTTTTCGATGAAGACGATGTAGACACCTTCTGAAATTCCTTTTCGGTTGCAATAGTAGGCTAGTTGTCCTTTTCCTTTTTGAAAGAGCCTCGGGCTGTAATATTTTTTACTTTCAATGAGATACTCTACTCCTTTGACATTTATAATCAAATCTGTATTACCCAAAGAAACAAAAGCTTCTCGATAACTCTGTCCTTCTATTTCTTGGATAAAAATGCTGATGAAAGTCTCGAAGCTATAGATCATTGCAGCCTCTTTAATCGACTTAAATTTTCCATGCTCATCTTTTTCTCGATAGGGTCGAAAACTGCGTAGCTGGACGTGTTTTTTGTATTTGTCGATGAGTTTATCAAAGTTGATACGACCATTTTCATCCAAATAGGCAGTAGCCAGCATGGTTGTCGAAATTCGCTTTCCCTCTCCGTTGGTGTAGGGATAAAAGGTGTTGAATAACTTCTTTTGATACAAAGGTACCCAAAATGCAACGTGTCCGTTTTCGTCTCGCTTGATTAAACCATTCGTGAAAAGGACTTTGATGGCAGGTCGATCTATCTTGAAATCTATTTTGTGTTCTGTGAACAATAAATATTCTACAAAAGACCGATACTGTTTGGCTTTAGCGACGATGTTTGCCACGTTTTTGTCAATTGCTACATTGATATACCAATCTTCTACCTGTAAATAATCTTCGTATGTAATGACCGCTTTATCGGTATAATCTTCTACCAGCTTTCGAGCAAAACCGTTCACCAAGCCAGGTTGGTTAGCAGTGATTTCGGCAATTTTTGCTTTGACCTTGTCTGCGAATAATTGTCCTGTTTCCTGTTCGTGTTGGGCTAGCAACTCATGGGTTTCTTGATTGCTGAAAAAAGGTACAGCAAGGTTGTCCACAATGTTAAATGGACTCGCATGATCTTGTACCACGCCCGTAATATTGGCGACACCTACTAGAATGACACTTTTCAAACCATGACGTTCTTTGGAATGATAGGCACTTCTGATAGCGTGTAAAAAGTGACCAAAATAAGCCTCGTTGATCCCTTCTACTTCGTCAATGATAAGGACAAGCTTTTGATCTGCTATAGTTTCTATTTGATTGAATAATTCACCTATTGTACTTACATCAAACTGTATCTGCCAAAATTGAGAAAGGTCATGCTTCAGTTTGCTCATAAATATTGCTATGGGCTCCGCTCGATAGTTTTCAAAGTTAATATGCGCAACCTTGTAGCCCGCTTGCTCTAATTGGATTGCTAACAAACGAAAATAGGTGCTTTTGCCCGTTTGTCGAGGTGCCCAAATCGTAAAGTATTTTGTTTTACGAACTAGTTCAATACCTTTCTCAATCAAATCTTGACGAGCAAGCGTATAATGTACTTCTGGATGGTTCGGACCTGATGTGTTAAATTCTCTCATTGTGGAAGCTAAGTTAAGGTTTTTAGGGGCGCATCTCAAAGTGTCGCAGAAAGTTTTTTTCAAAGGTGAAAAACTTTCTACTAGGAGGATTTTAAGGGCAAGAAGCATCCGAAAATCCTCCTTTGTAGATTTTCAGATGCGACTGCATGAAATACAAACAGAAATTCGCCCTCAATTAACAAAATGACATTTTGAGATGCACCCCTATTTACCAATATACTTTGCGAACGATAAATAATCGAAAAAGGAATTGGATTTAGTTTGTTCATTATCTGAATCAAATTAGGTGTGTACAAAGTTTTTAGCAACACTCGAAGCAAGTCTTAGTAAAACCCTTGAGCATACTTGTTGCTCAATTATCTTGCATTGACTCAGGCTGCTTCTAAGTAAAATGTTAAGAAAACTAAGACTTTGTACACCTCTAGAATCAAATCAGCAGTTCAACAAATCCCAACTTTCTTTATTTCTGGGCATTCGCTACTAAGTAGCTTGCCACACCAATAAAAATCAAATTGGGAATCCAAACCCCTAGGAGTGGTGGCACCATATCACTCGTCGCGAAGGTGATCGCAAATTTAGAGAGTAGAATATACAATGCGCCAATACCAATACCAAGGGTAAGGTGCAATCCCATGCCACCACGCACCTTTCTGGAAGCAACCGCCATACCAATGATAACCAAAATAATTACTGTGAAGGCTTCTGCCGTTCGTTCGTGCATCTCGACTTCGTATATCTTCGTGTTACCGATGCCTCGCTCTTGTTCTCGACTGATGAAGCGACTCAATTCGCGGGTAGTCATTCCTTGTTTTTGATTTTTATAGTAGACAAAATCACGTGGCTGCAAATCGAGGGTTGTATCCATTTTTTCGTTCTTTCCAATGTACAGTCCCTCTTGCATACCATCAAAGGTTCGGACTTCGTAATTGTGCAGTCGCCATTTGTTGGTTTCTTCTACGTATTCCGCTTTGCTGGCTTTCAGTAGATACACTAGTTCTCCATCTTCAAAGCCCTCCAGCCTGAAATTACGGATACTTTGATCGGCTTTGCTATAATATCGAGCGTAGATTTTGGAGTCATCACCCAAAAAAATATGTACATCATTCATGCGCCCACGATCACTCTGCTTGTAGATGTAGGTATGCTCAAAATTGAGGCGTTGTTTATCGCCCAACGGAATAATAATGTGGTTGCCAACAAAATATAGTAGTGCTACGAAGCCACCTGCCATCAGATAAGGAAGCATCATGCGCCGAAAACTAACGCCAGAGTTGAGAATAGAAATGATTTCGGAATTATAAGCCATTCTGGAGGTAAAGAAAATCACTGAAATGAGCGCATACAAAGCCCACAATTGCCCATTAATGTAAGGAATGTAATTCAGGTAATGCTGCAACAAAATATCCTTTATTGGAATATCCTGTTCCAAAAAGTACTTTACCTTTTCACTAAAATCAAACACCATCGCTACCAGCGTAAATAGCAAAGCGGTGAAGAAAAAGGTTCTTAAAAATTTACCAATGATGTATTTATCTAGTTTTTTCAAAAATTTATTTTTAGTGATGAGGTGTTTAGTGATGAATGTTTAGCGATAAGTATTTAGTGATGAGTGATTAGTTGAACCAAGATTTAGTGTAGTTTCTAGAAGAGTTCGTCAGTCTTATAGTCCTAAATTTTTCTTTTTAGAGCTTGTTTGGAGAAAAATTCAAATCAAAATAAATAGTTTACGGTTCTGACGAAGAAAATAATAGCGACTTTATCGAGATGAATGAGCGATCCTTTAGGTAAATATTCAGTGAATATTTAAGCGAGAGAACCGCTTCGCGGATGGGTTAGCAGCAATTATTCTCAAAGTCAGGTTCGTGAAATATTGGTTTTTAGGAAGATAGTGTTCCAAACATGCTCTTAGTCAATATGGAACTGGTAATGAGTCGCATAACTTCTTCTACGTCTTGGTAAAGGGAACGAAATGCTTGCTCATTCATGTAATCAGTAGCGTGTAACAATTTTAATCACTAATCACAACTTCGTCTCCAACCTCCTAATCATCCCATTCATCCAAGTCGAATAATCACCTGCTACAATGTGTTGTCTAGCTTCTCCAACGAGCCACAAATAAAAACTGAGATTGTGAAGCGTAGCAATTTGCATGCCCAGCATTTCTTTGCAGCGAAACAAATGATGCAAATAAGCTTTGGAGTGTATACGACTGGTGGTAGAAGCCCCATTTTCTTCGATAGCACTGAAATCGTCCTTCCACTTAGCATTTCTGATATTGATGATACCGTACGCTGTAAATAGCATACCGTGTCTGGCATTACGAGAAGGTAACACACAATCAAACATATCAATTCCTTTTGCGATAGCCATCAAAAGGTTAACGGGCGTGCCAACACCCATCAAATAGCGTGGCTTATCCTTGGGCAGTACGGGGCAAACGACCTCCAAGGCGTGGTACATAGCTTCGGCAGGTTCACCTACGGAAAGTCCACCGATAGCATTGCCCTCCCGTTCGAAGCTAGCAATCGTTTCGGCGGATTGTCGGCGCAAATCATCGTACGTGCTGCCTTGTACAATAGGAAAAAGTACTTGTTCGTGTCCGTATAGCGCATTGGTCGTGTCAAAACGTTCGCAGCAGCGTTTAAGCCAACGGTGGGTGAGGTGCATGGACTGCTCGGCATATTTGTAATCACTAGGGTAGGGGGGACACTCATCGAATGCCATGATAATATCTGCGCCGATGATGCGCTGAATATCCATTACATTCTCTGGCGTGAACGTATGCTTAGAACCATCAATATGCGATTGAAAAGTAACGCCCTCTTCTTTTATTTTCCGCATTCCACTCAGCGAATATACTTGATAGCCGCCACTATCGGTGAGCATCGGACGATCCCATTGTATGAATTGGTGTAAGCCGCCCGCGCACTGCAAAATATCCATGCCCGGACGTAGAAAAAGGTGGTAGGTGTTGCCAAGTATAATTTGCGCCTGTACTTCCGTTTTGAGTTCTGCTTGGTGAACACCTTTTACTGTACCTGCTGTTCCGACGGGCATGAAGATAGGCGTATTGATGACGCCGTGGGCAGTTTGAAAGCTAGCGGCTCGTGCATCGGTTTTAGGGTCGGTCTTGGCTATCGTAAATCTATTTTTCAAAATTTAGCTGTAGTTTCTAATGTTTGCTTGATTGGCGTTTTGTTAAGAGCTTGTTTGGAACAGGATTGAACTGTAAATCAAGATTTTACGGTTCTGGCGAAGAAAATAATGGCGACTTTATCGAGATAAACGAGCGATCCTTTAGGTAAATATTCAGTGAATATTTAAGCGAGAGAACCGCTTCGCGGATGGGTTAGCAGCAATTATTTTCAAAGTCAGGTTCGGAAAATATTGGTTTATAGGAAGATAATGCTCCAAACATGCTCTAAAGTGGTCTTACAGATTGACAGCAGGCTCGGTAATCCTAATGTCTTACGAATCCAGTGAGTTTAAATTCCAACTTTAGAAGAATAGCTATTTTAATATAAGTAACTAGTCGTGTACGAAGTCCTGTTTTTCTTAACATTTCACTCAAAAATAGGCTGAGTTAATGCTAGAAAATCGCTCAACAAGTATGTTTGGTAAATCTCTTCGGACGGAAACACAAAATTTCACTATTTTTCTTGAAAAAATAGTGAAGTTTTGTGTTTCCGAAAAACCCTTTGAGCATACTTGTTGCGCGATTGCAGGAGCTTTACCAG
>JBCDKV010000407.1:0-5242 GCA_038746215.1 Bacteroidota bacterium
TGAAAAATAAACCCCGTATCCAGATATGCAGTTAATTTTTCACCTTGTCAGAACCACAAACTGCTGATTTCTAGTTCAATCCTGCTCCAAACAAGCTCTAAAGCAGCATGAATGACCGCTAGAATCCCCGATAAGATCAAGTGAAATTTCCTTTTGCCCGCGATTTCTAGTAGACGAGCAATACCGTTTTTTGCTTTGTTTGCTTGTGCTTGCATCGTACTATTCGGTTTATAGACTTGCTTCTTATTTTTATTTAGTCTAAATTGTGGTTCATCACAAATATAGGTTGATAAATCCTTAATCTGTCATACGCTAAGCGGATAAAAACATACGCAAAAAGAAATGAAAGTAAGATTGCACCATAAAGACTTGGAGGAGGCATTACTTGTGAACCACTATCCTGATCGTTTCGCATCAACCGACGATGGAGGCATCACAGAAAGGGTGTTTGCGGCTGAATTAATCGGTGGTCAGGGAAGCTATCGGGAGATTTTTATGGAAAATATTCACATTGGCTACGGCGACATCAGTACGGGTAAATACAGCGAAATGTACTTTGAAACCGATACGGAAATGGTGGAGATGCACTTCGCGATCAAAGGCAAGACGTATGCGCAGGAGCGGAACACCAAGGAGATTTTCCAATTTGACTACAACCAGCATAACATTGTGTACGTCAGCCAATTTCAGGGGCGTTCCTTTTTCAACACCAATCAGCATTTCAAGGTATTTGAAGTCAATTTGTTACCCGATTTTTTTAAGCGATTTTTACCCGAAGAAGAGCAATCTTTTTTTCAGTTTTTAAAAGCGATGGATCGCAGAGAAAACCGCATGTTGAGTCCACATAATTATCCAATCACTACCGAGATGCACTGGATCATACAAGACATCCTCAACTGCGACAGGAAAAGACTCTACAAGCGACTTTTCCTAGAGGCAAAGGTGACGGAACTTTTGCTCTTGCAACTGGAACAAATTAGTTCCTTGCAGCAGCCCAATAAGATACTGTTGAAAAAATCGGAAATAGAAAGGATGCACGCCGTGAAAGATTTTCTCAATCATCATTTGCACGAGCCGCATACACTTTGGGATTTGGCTCGCCTATTTGGAACGAATGAATACAAGCTCAAAAAAAGCTTTAAAGCAGTCTTTGGAACAACCGTTTTCAATTATTGGAACACAGTGAAAATGCAGCATGCTAAACAAAAATTGCTAGATGGAAATGTGACGATCAGCGAAGTAGCAGATCAAATTGGTTACAAAAACCCGCAGCATTTTACTACTGCTTTCAAAAAGCGATTTGGGTATCCGCCGAGTCGATTTAAAGGTTAGCCACAAATCTGCTCGCTCACTTCCCATAGCTGCTTTGCCAAAGCTGCATCTTCTGCCAAATTAGAGGGCTTTTTTTCGCGTTGTTTCTCAAAGTATTTGCCATTGCTCTGCAAGGCGGCTGGTGAACTAGCTAAATAAATGGAGGTTTTTGCACCTTTATCTACACTCAACATCAGTGGCTTGGTGATTTTCCAAAGCTTAGTCCACCATTTGTTGTTTCCATTCTTATTAGCGAATGCTGTCCCTACTACACCAGGATGCAAGCTGTGGCTACAAATGTTCGGGTATCGCCTTGCCAACTCTTTGGTGAATAACACATTAGCCAGCTTGGATTGACCATAGGCAGCAAAGCCGCTGTACTTTTCTTCGCCAATTTCTCCCCTAAATGTATCGAACCTGATTTTCCCGCCGTAATGAGCAGTAGAACTAACATTGACGATGCGTGCCTGTGGTGCTTTTTCCAGCAAATCCATTAATTGCTGCGTCAGTAAGAAATGCCCAAAATGATTAACACCAATCTGCATTTCTAGTCCCTCTTTCGTAAACTGTAACTCATCGGTTATTAAACCAGCGTTATTGACGAGGACATCTAGCTGTCCAAACTGCTGTCGATAGTTGGTCGCGCACGTTTTGATGGACGCAAAGCTGGCTAGATCACAAACTAGGTAATGAACAGCGTCTCTATTGGTGCTACTCTTGATATCTGCCACCGCCTGCCGAGCTTTTGCTTCATTGCGACAGGCAATAATAATAGTATGTCCTTTTTGGGCTAAAGCAATGGCAGTGGCTTTACCGATACCAGCGTTTCCTCCTGTGATGAGTGTATGTATCATTTTTATGCGTAATTTGTATGGACTATTTCTTCATCTCCTTCTTCCGCTTTTTCTTCTTCTTTTTCCCTTTCTTTTCTTCCACTTCTACAGGTTCACTGATGCTAGCTTCGTAAGCACCAATAGAAATAAGATTAGCAAACAGGCGATAAGCACCGGGCACACCAGCGGGTAGCTCCCTAAACCAAGAATAACCAGAATAGATATAGTAGCCTTCACCGTATTTTGCAACGAGCAATCCGCCATCACGTGCGGGTTCACCTTTATCATTGCTCGATAGAATCGGGGTGTACTTTTCGTCCCATTCGTTCGGGAAGTATAGACCACGTTCTTGCACCCAATTATCGAAATCCTTGTCCGTAATTTTGTTGGGAAAATTCAAAACGGGATGATCTGGTTCGAGCATACGGATTTCTGCATCTTCCATGGAGACACGATCTCTGGATAATTTCAGTGGATAAGGTCCTAATTTCTCATTCGGTACACTCTTGCGTCTGGTGGTGTTGTACTGCACGATCATCGTACCGCCCTGCTCTACGTATTCCATCAATTTGGGTTGGTAGAATTTAAGCCGATCTACAGTATTGTAGGCGCGAACGCCCAAAATGACCGCATCGTATTGCTTTAAATTGGCTACGGTCATATCTTTGTCCTCTAACATATCTACTTGATAACCAATTTGTTCCAAACTATTTGGAATCTCATCGCCTGCGCCCATCAGATAGCCAATGCGCTCGCCCGTTTTCTTTAAATCTATCTTTACGACCTTAGCCGAAGCATCCATCAGCACCGTTTGGGTCGGAATGTGATCATATTCCATGACGACCGCAGAGCGAGTATAGCTTTCTTCACCCAGCGTCACCATTGGTACAATGGCACTTTCACTTTGTTCGGCAGGCGGTGTCAACTGAAAAGTTGTTTTGAATTCTTCCCCTTTCAATTTCAAATCGAAGGCTACCGAATCGGGTGAAACCGTCCAGCCTTCTGGATGACACAATTGCACAAAACCTTGTACGTCAGATTTTCCTGCTTTCACCAAGACTTCCACCGTTTGCGCTTGCTGGTCCGCAAAAACATATACTTTATTATCTAGACTTGTAGAAACAGGCGGCGTGATTTCAAAGGGGCGATATACCTCACCATCCACGGGATCAGTACGCTTGTAGACCACTTCCTTTTCAATGGTCAGTGGCAGACCTTCCACTTCTATTTCAAAGCGTACCCGCATCGCTCGCTCTTTTTGTGGTTTTCCGATGAGTAACTGATCTTTTACGGTGTACATTCCTAGTTCAGCCTTTTCGTTCAACCAGTAGGAGTTGGTGTAGTCAATATCTTTAGGGAGCTTAATATTTTTGTAGAATTGGTATTTTTGATTGTTGTCCATCGTCAAATTAGTCATCGTGTCCAAATCCATCGGCAGCATGCTGTAAGACTTTAAAACGACCTTAGTTTCCGCTCTTTTTATGACCTCTATGGCAATTTCTATTTCCGAATCGGGTGTCGCCGAAGGATCGTCCGCTACTGCTTCCAGATAGAGTCCTGCACAAGCAGTTATTATCGCTTCGATTTCCTTGCTTTTCACACGCTTCCAATAAGAATCCTCCAAACTAGCGATCATTTTTTGTGCCAATAGCAGATTTGGAATACTCTTCGATGGATTGGCAAAATCATAATTTTCCTGCACGGTTTTCAGTAATTCACCAATAGCTGCCCCGTTGTTCACTCGCGTCCAAGTTGTATTCACACCGCCGAACAAATCTTCTCGATCTGCTGGCATGTCACCTTTGATGAGTTCTAAATACTCAGACTGTGTACCGCGTGTTCCCGTAGAACCAAAACCTTGACTTTTGTGCATACTTCTACTTGCCGAAGCAATTTCTGTATTCGATTTTCCACGCAATGGGTAATATACCCCAGCGTCTACGCTCATCATATTCGACTTATCGGCTTCCGTAAATTTTTCGCGACTCCCATAGAACCACCAAGATGTATTGAAAAAGACCCGCTTAGGTTGCCAAGTATCTACATACTTTAATTGCTCTGGATAGACTTCGGGATCGCCCGTCAAATCAAAAGCTTCTACCGAGAGCATTGCCGAGGAAGTATGGTGTCCGTGGGTGCGTCCAGGGGTACGATGATCGAAGCGATTGACGATAATATCGGGCTGAAAATTGCGAATGACCCAAACCACATCGCTCAGTACTTCATCTTTGTTCCAAATGGCAAGCGTCTCATCGGGATGTTTAGAATACCCAAAATCATTGGCGCGGCTAAAGAACTGTTGTCCACCATCCGTTCGGCGTGCTGCTAGCAACTCTTGGGTACGAATGACGCCCAATAGTTCCCTAATTTCCGAGCCGATCAGGTTTTGTCCACCGTCGCCACGCGTAAGCGACAAATAGGCAGTATTAGCTTTCAATTCATTGGCTAAATAAGCAATGAGGCGTGTGTTTTCATCATCGGGATGGGCGGCGATGTAAAGGGCAGTTCCTAGAAAATTTAGTTTTTCAATACCTTCATAAATGTCCGTAGACGTCCATTTTTTAGGTGCTTGCGCATGGATGGCAAGTGTCAATAATAGAACAATAAAAGTAGATAGTAATCGCATGAAATATGAGTTTGTAGTTGTCTTGTCTTTATGAAACAGGTAAGCAAAGATAAAAGGAATAAGGGAGGAAAAAACTTTATTGGAATCTGATTAACAAGTGAGCAGAAGCAGGCGTAGGTAAGGCAGCAGCTTATTCCATAGATAAATGGCTGGGCATATCGTGAATATGATCTTCGGACACAAAGATATATTCGGCAAAAGTGCCACGAGTAGGTGTTCCTAAGATGTGGTAAGTAGTACTTTGCAGGTGCTCATCGTCGCCCCAGTTGAGATCAGGATCGATAAGTACTTTTCGTTCTTCTAGTAGTCCAGCTTCATTCGATCCGAGTAGTTAGAGCTTGTTTGGAGCAGGATTGAACTGTAAATCAGTAGTTTACGGTTCTGGCGAAGAAAATAATAGCGACTTTATCGAGATAAACGAGCGATTATTTTCAAAGTCAGGTTCGGAAAATACTGGTTTACAGGAAGATAA
>JBCDKV010000408.1:0-5228 GCA_038746215.1 Bacteroidota bacterium
ATTCAGGTTATCAGCTTTTATTTCCGCAATAGCTCGCAAGGCAGCCATGCGGACTTCTTGCTCAGATGCTGACTTTACCAGCGAAAATAGCACGGGCGCATTTTCTGTCATTTCAAACTTCGCAACCGCCTTGCTGGCAGCAATCTGAATGGTAGGCTTTGAACTTTGCAACAGCGTTCCCACTAGTGCTTGTAAGGCTTTTTTGACTGGTGTAGCTTCGCGGGTACTCGTACCACGATAGCGTCCATCCACTCGATCAAAAACAGAAGGTTTTGCCCAAGTACTCAAAGCAGCCAGTGCTTCTGCCTTCATATCATCGGGCGCATCAGGACGTTGTACGAAGTCCAATAAATTATCCATATTTTCTGCCTTACCCATACGCAAATTAACATTGATGGCTCTACGCAATAAGGCTTCGTTGTTGAATCTTGACTGATTCAATGTAGCTGCCAATGCAGGGAAAGCGGCTTCGATGGAATAATCATCATTGATGCCTCTGGCGGCTTCCAACACAATTAATTCATCCTCATCATCCAAAAAATTAGCGATTTCAGGGCTTTTCATCCTACGTAAAGCAACCACAGCAGCGATGCGTAAGGCACGCGATGCGTGTTGATGCAATCCTCCTAGAACATCTGCTTGGCTCGCACGCGATAGCGCAATGATGCCAGCATGTCGCAACCAATTATCTTGGTCGTCATTGGCAATGAGCATCTCCATGATTTGGTCTGCCCCTGTTTCTAATCTACCCAAAGCTTCTGTCGCTAGCAGACGAACACGTGGTACGGTATGATTCGGTAGGTTCAATTCTAGTATCAATGCTGCTGCTGGTTTATATCGGACATCACCGATCATTTTTACCGCTTGCGCGACGATTTCGGTATCTTTATCCCATAAGTATTCCCCTAGGTTTTGCGCATATTTCAGATCCTGTCGACTCAATTGACCAATTCCCCAAATGGCGTGAATACGTGCCAATTGGTTTGTACTGCTTTTTGCTACTTGTACGAAGGTTTCGTAGCCTATTTTTCCTCTTTTTGCTAATTCAAATTGTGCTTTTTGTCGCACCCGCATATCTTGATGCGCTAAATATACCGATAAGTCTTTTGCTGTTTTGGGTTTAAAATCTGCTTGTAGGAGTGCTTTGGTTTCCTGCCTGATAGCAGTATTCGCGCCATCTGCTACGTCCAATTTCCAGATGCGTCCTTCCTTTTTGGGTGCCCAGCCATCTTTCCAATCACCAAAATAGAGTGCGCCGTCTGGACCAAAATCTAGACCAGTCGGCAATAGTCCTTTAGCAACAATTTGCGTTTTTTCTAGCGCAAAACCTGCACCATCTGGCGACAAAGTAAAAGCATGAATCGGCGATCTAGCAGGCGTACCTCGAAACTCAGCGACGAAGAAGTGATTGTACCATTTCTCACTCAATGCTGTTCCTGGGTTGTAGACAAAACCCGTTGGCCCATTGACGTAGTTGGTGATGGGAGGTAAAATGTAGGCGGCTTGTTCGTCCCAGCGTGGAATGTGTAGTTTTTCGTCCATCCAAACTTTGTAATCGTTGTTGTCGGGGTCGGTATACTTCCCAAACTGCCAATTGGTGCGCCATCCACAGTCCGAACCATTGATGAGATAAACGAGGCGTTCTCTTTCGCCGCTGTGGTCGCCATCGTTATCTTCGGTGATGAGATTGCCGTATTGATCGAAAGTAAATTCGTGGGTGTTGCGCAGTCCTGCCGAATAAATCTCAAAATTACTACCGTCCATTTCACAACGCGCAATGACTCCTTGGTTGGGATATTTCCATTGCTTGCCGTTTTTGTCCGTGACATTTGCCCCGATGTCGCCGATGCCCCACCACAATCGTCCATCTGGCCCTACGGTTGCGCCAGAAAGCCCGTGTCCACTGAATCCGATATGCACTCCAAAGCCTCTGGCCAGCGAAACGACTTCATCTGCCACGCCATCCCCATCTTGGTCTTCGGTACGCCAAAAATCAGGTGCGCAAGTCACAAAAACCTTACCGTCGTGAAACTCCACACCATTTGCTACATCGGTGATTTCTTCGTTGAAAGCTTTCAAATAGAGTTGCGCCCGATCTGCCACGCCATCTCCCGAAGCATCTTCTACGAACCAAATTTGCTCTTTTTCAACGGCTAAATCCTGCCAGTTCAGCACGCCGTCCTCGTTCAAATCTTCTAGTGCTTTTTGGGATTCTTCGTTATCGTCAGTAAACGTGCGATGCAAAAAATCACGACGATCCTCAATGCTTTGGAAAGAAATGGCAGCCGTAATCCAGTTCCGATGCCCACGAATATCAAATTCAGAATTTTCTTGTCGCCGTGCGCTGGTGTAGAAAATACGCCCGTCGGGTGCAATGCTGATGGCAATAGGATCATTGACTAGGGTATCGGAAGCCCAAAGGGAAAGTTCAAGTCCATCGGCTAATTCCACGGCTACTTCCTTGCTTATTTT
Source organism: Bacteroidota bacterium (assembly GCA_038746215.1). GTDB lineage: Bacteria > Bacteroidota > Bacteroidia > Chitinophagales > Saprospiraceae > JAAUTG01. The sequence continues at coordinate 2,473 of JBCDKV010000408.1, forward strand.
TTCGGCAAGGCTGGCGGCTCGATCAGCAGAAAGACTGATGACTTCAATTTTAGCTGCTGCCGTTGCTGGGTTGGTAGTAGTTGTTTCTTTTTGGCAAGCTATGAATAGGCTAACAAGTACCAGTGCTAGAAAAGTGGTTTGTTTCATCGTTTTGAATTGTTTGTCTATGAAATACTCAAAACAGTATAGAAAATGATGCCAAAACGAATTTGATTCGTATCGTTGCGAAAGGCAATCTTAAATGTGGCAATCGCTAAAAGCTAGAGTTTATTGATTGGGCTACTTTGAAACAGTTCAACAAATCAACAATTGAACATTATAAACTAGGGCTGTACGAAGTCTCAGTTTTGTTAACATTTTACCTAAAAACAGCCTGAGTCAATGTAAAGAATTCGCGCAACAAGTATGCTCAGTAATTCTCTTCGGACGGAAACACAAATTTCAACTTATTTTTCTCCAAAAAATAAGTTGAAATTTATGTTTCTGTCCATAAAAACCCTTTGGGCATACTTGTTGCGCGATAGCAAGAGCTTTACTAAAATTTTTCTTAGGCATCACCAAAAACTTCGTGCACCCCTAATTATAAACAAAAAATATTTTCTTGCGACTGCCTCAAAAAGAGCTTTTTCTTTCTATTCCATTTTTCGTATGATCGTAAAGTTAAAAGATTTTATGCTACAAATTCACGCTAATGAAAAAATATCGACCAAAACTTGAATTGGAACGCTCTGAAACCGAACGTTTATTTGATGCGCTGACGATAGGTGGCTTAGTCTTACTGGTAGCACTTCCCCTGTTGCACTACGGTAGCTTGCCCGAAACTGTTCCTTCGCATTTTGGGCCAGATGGACAGGCGGATGGTTGGAGCAAAAAGATAGTCGTTTGGATTATTCCCGCTATTGGTATCTTGCTAGCCGTACTGATGTTTTATCTGACTAAAATCCCGCATCTTTACAATTATATGCAAGAGATTACACCCAAAAACGCAGCGCAACAATATCAAAGAGGGCGGACTTTGATTCGTTTTTTCAATGTTTTTGACACCTTTATATTTGTCGGCATCACTTGGATTATCATCAAAGCTGCTAAGGATGAGATAGGTGCTTGGCAGGCGTGGATCGCTCCAATTATCATTGCTCTAACTGTAATTGCAGTGGGTTATGCGATGTACATGTCTTATCGAAAAGATTAGATTGGTCGGTGCTTGTTGAGCATTTTTTACAAACTGATAATTAGGTGTTAGACTACTGGACATTAGGGCAAAACAAACCACTAAGGCACTAAGAAAACTAGGCTACAATTCTAGCGTTGTAAAATTTGAGGTCTTGATGACGGGCAACTTCAAGCTTACCTGTCATCTGTGATACTAGAAATGACAGGCATTTTGGAAATGCCCGTCATTAGGGACTCAGATCATCTTATTTACAACCTTAGAAGGGAAGCCGAAAACTAAGTTAATTTACTGAAAACCAGCCTATAGCATCTATGTATTTCTATGTGACTATGTGTTGAAAATTAAAAATGTCTAGTAGTGTAATTAGGCGTGTAAGAAGTTTTAGTAATGCCTGATTCTAAGTAAAATGTTATTTATCAGGCAGCAAAAGTCCCCAGCAAGTTTTTAAGTTTCAATAAGGAACGAAAAGTCCATTATTTTCAGCAGCATTAACTACCAACCTAGCTGCCGTACCTGTCCTTCAAGCATACCCTGCACCAATCTATACAGTAACTTAGGTTCGTGTGGTCGCCAATTGATGTGGTTGAACTGATCGCCAAAATTGACGTGCTGCTGAATTTGGGTACTCTGCATTTCTTCTTCTACGTGGTCTAAGGTATTCAAAAAGCAAATCCAGCCACCTTCGTCGCGAATATCTTCGTACCATTCTTCGTAGTAGCAGTCGTCCGAGCCATGAAAATTGAGGACATTCTCACAAATGACGATGAATTTAGTAATGCCTGCATCAATCATCTGATCGGCAATTTCGCGCTTTAAATACATCACATCGTTGGCGAGACAGTCGTTCCACTCGCCGATGAGTTCTAGTATGGCATAGCCCTCCTCATAGTCAGCAAAAAGTACTTTCATGTACAAGGTCTGTGAACCAAAAAAGTCCCATTGCGGATGAATGAAGTAATTGTATATTTTTTGGGAGTACTGAAATTCACTGTATTGCCGACCGTAAAAAGGAGAACGGTCATCGTCCTCTGCGGTGTAGTGACTACGCCAGTGATAATGTGGTTCTATATCGTGCATATATGTTGTGGTATTGCTTTTGTATACTATGCTAAAAATCAAAAATAGAAACCCCATTTCGATTGCAATAGTTTGCTGGGGATAGCGAAGGCTGGCTAAAATGACATTTAAGGCATAAAAAGTAATATGTCTTTGACTCATCTGATTAACGCACAAGGAATAAATTTGCATTCTTAGAGCTTGTTTGGATTTTTCCTGCCTGATAACCAACATTTTACGAACCTGACTGCATGAAAAATGAGTTCCGTATCTAGATATGCAACTAATTTTTCACCTTATCAGAACCGCAACCTACTGATTATCAGTTTATAAAAATTCCAAACAAGCTCTTAGAGAAGCTGTCCGAAGGAACTTACTGAGCATACTTGTTGTGCCATATCCTACCACGACAGGAACAATATCTGTGTAAGAAGCTAAGAAAAATGATATTTTGTACACACATCTTTCCGAAAAATCCATTTGGTTTAAGGCTTACTAAGGAATAGCCTTATCAACTTTTTTCGCA
>JBCDKV010000409.1:0-5202 GCA_038746215.1 Bacteroidota bacterium
GACTGAGCAGCAGTGCTTCCCGAATGCTCAGGATCATTAGCTAGTTCCAGTGTTGTATAGTGAATACCTTTATCATCGATACCATCTCCCAATACGCATACTTGATCGCCTAAGTCACGAACTAAGGCACGCATCGCTTGTTTGGAGTGTATCTCCAAATCAACATTGATAAATTTTGCTTTCATTTTCTGATTTTTTTACGAAAGAACACTCCGATTGGTCTAAATTCACCCCTTCTTGAACTACTTTTTGCCTTTAAAATCGTGCAGCTTTGAACTTGTTTATCTGAGAGGATATTTGAATTTCAATAAAAAACAATATGGAATCAATAGAATTTAAGCAAAAATTTGTCATCGGCGCAGTAGAACACATGAATGAAGATCATCGAGACGCTATGGTGGACATGTTACAAGCTTTTCATCGTGCCGAATGGGTAACGGATGCAGAAATGCTTCACTTTAATCGCGAAAAAATGAAAATCCGCGGATTAGGCGTAGCGGATAAAACAGAAGATTTCGAGATTGCTTACGATCAACCCTTACAAGAAGCAAAAGCGTTTCGACCCGTTTTGATTGAGCTATTGAAAAAAGCAAGAAAAATGCTGGAGGAATAAAATATGCTACCATTTGTCCATCTCGTGAGGCTTACTGCCTTTGATATCAGGTATTCCAGTCAGATAAATACAGTTTTCGGTATAATTCACATAAGCATCCATGATGTATTCGTGCCAATAGTTATGATCGGGATGATGTTTCATCAGGCTATCATCTTCGGACGTAATACCTTGCCGCTCAAAGAATGCTTTCCAATCCTTTGCTGTGTTTCTGACAATTACGTACGGTGTTGTAAGGACTATACCATAAGTATATATTTCTTCTAGATTTGGCACACTTCGTGCGAACCAGATTTCGTTTTTGCTGCCTTTATAGCCCGAAGTGCATAGATACTTCGAAGTCTGTCCCGTCAGCAAATCTTTCAATAGTATAAGATCATCCTCAAATCCAAGGTGCTGATAAAATCTCATCTGAGAAGCACCAAGATGATTCAAAGCTTCTAATACTTTGGATTCCAGTCCTCGATTTTCATAGCAATCGTGGAAAATAGAGCAGATGGTTTCTTTGTCCTGATCAAATGTTAGATCACAGAAACACCAATACGTAAAATAGCTGGTGGTCAACGGACTCATTGGTGGATAGGATGGCATGTAGTCATCTTCTACTGGACCTACTATCTCCGCATACTTTCTGAAGGCACGTTCGTCTGAAAAATAGGACAGCAGATTTTGACTCAAGGAATATATTTTAAAACTTGCATTCAAATTATTTTTGAACAACCGAATCCTCAGATTATCTTTTATGTCTCTTGCTCTCGCATTAGCTAATTCAAATTCTTCTAAACGGGTGATGCGGTTCAGTTTGCTTTTGTTCCAACTTCCAAGAACCTTACTTGATATTTTTCCCATTATTGATTGATGTAACTGTAAAAATTTAGCTTAATGGTTCGTATATAATTATCTTTTTAAGTTAATCCAATGCCCCCCCATCATACCGCTTCACCGCGCTTGCTGCAAAACCAATTCGATGAGCTTTCACCACTAGTTCTTGACCTGCTACTGGCTCAAAAGGTTCGGTATAGACTTTCCAATCGGAGAAGGCGGGGTCTGCGCCTTTTTCCACGAATTTGTAGCCAATAGATGCGCCCTTTGTGTCAGCATGTAGCACAATTTTTCCTGCTTCTTCGGATATAGTCGGCGTGGCGGTGATGGGTTGCTGTAGATTGGGCCAGATGGCTTCGATTATTTCTTGCTCGGGTTGTAGTGGATCATCGTTCATGGCTTGCATCCAATTTGTACAGGCGGTGCGTAGTTCTAGGAGTTTCGTAGCGTATGCTGGATCGTCCGCTAGATTGTGCAGTTCGTGCGGATCATTTTCGGTATCGAATAGCTCTTCTTGGGGCTTGTTGGGTCGAAACCACAGGGCTTGTTCGGGTGTGAGTTCGTTAGCCTCGTTCAGTCGGTGCAGCTCTTGCATGATGGGCATTTGATCGCGGTATTTGCCCCGTAGCAGCATCGGTTTTTCAGGATTGAAATAGCGGATGTATTTGTAGCGTTCATCTCTTGCGGCTCTATTGGCATCACGGATTTCGTCGAAGCGATCTGCGGCAGCAAAAACGTATTCGGCAGGACTCGTTCGAGTATATTTACCCAAGAAGGCTTTACCATTCATATGCGCAGGCGGTTCGATATCAGCGATAGAAAGTACGGTTGGCGCAAGGTCGATAAAACTCAGTAACTGTGAATCGCGAGCAGTAGCAAATTGCTGGTCTGGAAAACGAATGATGAGCGGCACGTGTATACCAGAATCGTAGAGCAAGCGTTTTTGTCGAGGTAGTGGCCCACCGTGATCGCTGTACCAAAAAATGATGGTCTCTTCCAATAGTCCATCCGCTTCCAATTCGTCGAGTATTTCCCCTACTTGCGCATCCATTTCTTTGATGTTGGAATACATCCTACGCATATCTTGTCGCCCCACTTCCGTATCTGGTAGATAAGGCGGTACATCGACCGCTAAATCCTCATCAACCCAAAGCGAGTCTTTTGCTTTTGCCCAAATTTTAGATTCGTGGGTCACATTGAGATTGAAGATCGAAAAGAAGGCTTGCCCTTCCGCACGATTTCGCCAGTGTGCTTTTTTATTAGATGCGTCCCAAGCCGTCACTGGAGAGATGAATTGATAATCGCGCTTTGCATTATTGGTGCAGTAGTAACCGATCGCTCGCAAATATTCACTCATCATTTTCACGCCTGCGGCAGGCGTCGCTTCGTAAGGAATAAGATCAGGACTCAAATAGGTTTTATAACGATCAATGTCAGCTTGGCTCATGGTATCCGCAAACCAAGGACCCGTTCGCATGTGGTTGCTTTTGATGTTGGTTGGATACATACCCGTGGCGATGGCAGAGCGAGCAGGTGCACAAACGGCTGCTGGCGTAAAAAAACGGTCGTAACAGACTCCTTCGGCAGCCAATCGGCTCAGATTGGGCGTTTCCACAGTAGCATCTCCAAACATCGGCAAATATGGACTCAAATCTTCCGCTACAATCCAAAGTATATTGGGCGGTTTAGGAAGCTCTGGCTGAATACCCACAGACTCAGTCTCCGTAGTCACTACTGTTTTTTGTTGACAGGCAAAACAAGTAAAAAGGAAGAAAAAAAGCAGAAAGGAAGAAGGCTTCATCATGTTTCGTGTTTGTTCCCTCCAAAGATAGCCTTATTTTTCCAATAAATCACGCCCGACCGAAGATGCTTTTTCGTCTATGATGTTTTGCGCCAACCATTCGTATAGATAAATACCCGATTCTTGGCATTTGTAGTAAGATGGATTCCAATTTAGGAAAGTATGTGGGGTATCGTATTGGTGTTTCCTAGCTTTGTAGTCGGTAAGGAAATACTGGTAGTCAATGTCGGCTGCTTCCAAAGCACTAATCGTATGACTTAAACTAGCTGCCCAATCTTTGACGTAGGTACTGTCATAGTCTGCCGATGTTAGCTTGGCGTTAAATTGCGATAGCACGTAATCGTACTTTGAACCAATGTAGAGGCACTTCACGTCTTCGGGCAGTCGATGCTTCAAGATGGCAGTCACGATATTCTCGCCTTCGTAATCAAAATCTACTTCTGCTTTCCAAGTCTGCATCAAATCTGCCCAATTTTTATCGTCCATATAGGCACAATCTACCACCTGAAAAGTTTCGGGTGCTTGATAGTGCTGATGTATGGGTTCAGTATAGATCATCGTAGAAAAACCACCAGCACTATCTCCTGAAACCACCAGTTTTTTGGGCTGCTTGAAGTTGGCATAGACCCAAGCTAGTGCCTGTTGCACATTGTTTTTCCCATTGTGAAATACCTCCACGGATGCACCGTCTGCGTTGGTGTAAGTATTTTTAGTATTGCCCAGTTGCAAATCGGCGGTACAATAAGGAATAAGTACCAAATTCCAGTCTGAAAAAGGATTCTTCTTGGCATCAGAAAATAGCCCCGATAGCACTCTAGGCGTTTGTTTCGAGACATCAGGTAGGTAATAGTTTTTGAGGTTATGATGCATACCCATTGCCATCGCTTTCAAAGGCGTGAGCGGATTTGCACAAGTCTCGTAATCCCAACAAGCACCACCACCTAGGAAATGAATGATAAGGTTGTCGGAAGTCCCTCTGCGAGCAAATAGATAGTACGCTGAGCTATCACTACAAAAAGCGGCTTCCTCAAAGGAAACCCTTTGCCAATCTACCTTTTTTTCATTTTTCAATTCACTATTTGGAGTAGTATCTGCGATACTCGCACAGCCATAAATGGTAGCAAGTATCCAGAGTAAACAGCTTATTCGTTTCATGTAATCGGTTGTATTGTAATAGCTTTTGTGATTACTTGGCCACTCTTCTAAGATGGGAATTTGAACCCACTGGATCGGTAAGCCCTAAGGATTGCCGAGCCTATTGTTACTAGCTGCTCGGCAATCCTTGGGATTTACCGATCAGTAGGTGTTTACAACCTTAGAATGGTAGCCGATTACTTATACTGCAAACGGGACAAAAAAGTGCTTTTATTTTTGAAAAAAGATAGGTTTTGTTCACATCATTTGCCGCTAAATTTCAGGTTAAGTTTTCGCTGAAGAGGAGGTCGACACCTCCTTAAAAAACCTTGATCAAATTTGGCAGGCTCGATGCCGCCAAATTTGAAAGCACACGTAATAGTTTATACATAAAAATGTCAACAGAATAAAATGTACTTCTTTATCCCGAACGGAGTATATGCTCATTCATACGGGCACACTCGCCCGATACAGCACTGTATCTTCCTCAGCGGTCAGTTGATAAGTGGCATGAGCAGAAACAAAAAATACCTCGCCTTTTGCTCTATTGAATGCAGTATCTGTGCCTTTAACTTCCACCTGACCATTTAAAACAATAAGAATATCGGGCGCATCGCTTGTCCTGCGATAGGTTTGGGCTGCTTTCAGTTGGATTTGACTCACTTCAAAGTCAGGTGCAGGTGTTCGATAAACCCGTTCGTTAGCAGTCAATTGCTCTCCTTCGAATACCTTCGGGACGACCGCATCGGTTTTTAAATGGTGCATCAGTTCTGGCACATCAATGTGTTTGGGCGTCAATCCTCCTCGGAATACATTATCCGAATTTGCCATC
>JBCDKV010000410.1:0-5199 GCA_038746215.1 Bacteroidota bacterium
GCGGGTGGCGTTCGTCCAGTCAAAATGGGTGGCGGACGACAGACCAATTCCTTGCGCCTAGAAGCCAAAGACGGCAAGCAATATGCCATGCGTGCACTTACCAAGGACGCCAGCCGATTGTTACCTTATCCACTCAATGAAATTTCCTTTGCTCAATTGGTAGCGCAAGATGTGTTTCTGGCTACTCATCCCTTTGGCGCTTTAGCCATTCCACCCTTGGCAGATGCAGCGAAAGTCTATCACACCAACCCAAATTTGTATTATATTCCTAAGCAACCTGCCTTGGAGAAATACAATGCTTTTTTTGGGGATGAAGTCTACTTGATCGAGGAACGTCCCGACGATGATCGGAGCGATATTTCCAGTTTTGGACACTCCACAGATATTATCAGTACGCCTAAACTGATAGACCGATTGGGTAACAATAAACGCCACAAAGTAGAACAAGATTGGGTAGTCAGAGCTAGGCTATTTGATTTAGTGATCGGTGATTGGGATCGACACGACGACCAATGGCGTTGGGCGAGCTTTGGTGGAGAAGAAAAGGATGATATCAAAACCTATCGCCCCATTCCCAGAGACCGTGATCAGGTTTTTCCCAACTACGACGGCTTGTTGGTAGCCATTGCCCGCTTTAGCCAACCCATTCTGAAACAACTTTCACCTTATCAAGAAAACATCAAAGCTATTAAATGGGCAGTCTACAACGCGAGACATTTTGACGGTTCTTTTCTGAACGAGTTGACTTGGGAAGATTGGAAACGGGAGGCTCAGTTTTTGCAGGATAATTTGAGTGATGCGGTCATCGACGCTGCTTTTGCAAGCGTCAGTGATACTCAAAACAAAGATTTGCAATTTGAAAAAATCGCAGCGACCATGAAAAAACGACGCGACAATCTCCTAGATTTTGCGCGACGATTTTATCTACTGACCGCAAAAAAGGTGGATATTACGGGAACGAATGATAAAGAATTATTCACCGTTGATCGCTTGAGTGACAGCACGACTCTGGTTAGAGTTTATCACGGAAAACCAGATACGGTTTGCTACGAACGAGTATTTTACAATCAAGAAACGGAAGAAATCCATTTGTACGGGCTGGAAGATGACGATCAGTTTCTATTGAATGGAGCTGTCGAAGAAGGTATCATTATTAGAATTATTGGTGGTTTAGGAGCAGATGAAATCATAGATAGATCGGTGGTGGCGGGTTCGGATCAACGAACGCTTTATTATGATTTCGACACAGAAGCGAATAAGGTGAAATCAGATTTTGGGGAATTAAAAGATTTGCGAAGCTCCAACACCGAGCGCAATATCTACGACCGCAAACATCCGCACTACGAATTCAACTTCACTCGTCCGCTCCCCATTTTAGGATTCAATCCTGACGAAGGCGTAAGCTTGGGGCTAAATCTGCTACGAAAAATTTATCAATTCAAAAAATCACCTTATGGTCAAGAACACGAACTCAAAGCCACTTATATCACTGCGGTCAATTCCATGGATTTCGTCTACACAGGCAAATTTTTGAGTACCTTCAAAGACTGGGATTTAATCACTCATTTCAGGGGACACGGTGATCGCTTTGCCTTCAACTACTTTGGTTTGGGCAACGATAGCAGCAATCCAGTCGATGCGCTAGACTTCAATCGAGTGCGCCAAAGTCAGATATTGCTCAATTTGGGAACACAAAGAAGATTCCTGAACGATGAAGGCGCACTTTCCATCAGTACTTTTTTTGAGCGAACTAAAATTGCTGAAACCCCAGATCGCTTCATCAGCAGCATTGAATTACCCGCCGATTTGTTCAATGAAAGATACTACACAGGACTCATTGCTCAATTGAATGTTAGTAGAACAGATCAAACATTATCACCGAGAAGAGGACTTGCCTTCGACTTTACTTATGCTTTTGAATACAATTTGAATGATAGGCAGCAATCTTTTGGACAACTCAGCACAGATTTAAGGCTATACGTTCCGCTCGATCAGAAAATGCGCTTCGTATTAGCTATCCGCGTTGGTACTGCCATCAACAACAGTACCACCGATTTTTTTAATCGTCCCACACTAGGTGGAAATACCAACCTGCGAGGCTTTCGCGCCGAACGCTTTCGTGGCGACGCTACCTTCTATCACAATACCGATATTCGTATCAAATTGGTGGAGTCTATCAACCGCTTTTTACCGCTAACCTTTGGCATCAGTGGTGGCTTTGACCACGGTAGGGTTTGGCTAGAGGTCGAAGATTCTAATACTTGGCACTACAGTTATGGTGGCGGTATTTGGATCGCCCCCGCTAATCTCATCTTGCTATCAGGTGGCTATTATCGCTCTAGGGAACAGGGACGAGTTTTTGTAAAATTGGGGCATTTGTTTTGAGGTTTATTCCCATTTCATTTACCATCTGATATTACTTTATACTCTGTTTAGGATAAAAAAGTGCATTTTGATCTAGGCGTGTACGAAGTCCTGTTTCTCTTAATATTTTACTCAAGAAGGGACTGAGTAAATGCCATAAAATCGCGCAACAAGTATGCTTGATAAATATCTTCGGACGGAAACACAAAATTTTACTATTCTTTTAAGAAAAATAGTGAAATTTTGTGTTTCCGTCCATAAAAAAACCTTTAAGCATACTTGTTGCGCGATCTCAGGAGCTTTACCAGAATTTATTTCAAGTATTGCTTAAAACTTCGTACACGCCTAATTTTAATCCCTTGATATTTCTAAATACAAGCTATTGGATGTACTTTTAAATTTCTCGGCATCGAGCCTGTCAAATTTGATCTTACCACTAAATTTAGCGGTAAATGATGTGAGTAAAGCTTATCTTTTGTCAAAAATAAAAGCACTTTTTCACCCCGTTTGCAATGTATACCGAAAATATGAGATTGCTATTTTTCTACTTATTATGCACAGCATTTATCTGCTCTAATTGCTCAACTACTCACAAATTAAAAGATGCTGCTCATAAGCTATCATCAAGGATTGAACTAGCGAGGGATACTTTACTCCTAGGAGAGCCAGCTTATGTGAATTTTATCATCAAAAATGAGCATAGAAAGCCCCTATTCATCAAAGAAGGAGGTGACTATAGAAGTGGTAGGCAAATAAGTTTTGATCTCACGATCATTGCTCCAAGTGGAGACACCATAGAGCGTCCTAAAATCTGGGGCGCAATGGGAGGAAGGGTGTGGTATCACAAACTAATGCCCAATGAAGAAAGGACATACAAGCTTTCTTTACCTGTGTGGGGCAAGTTTAAGGAAGCGGGCAAGCATGAAATTTTCATTTCTAAAACTTTTGTTATAAGTCCGACCTCTTTGTATGAACGATGGGATAAGCAGCAAAAATTTTACAGATCGGTAGAAACGGCTTATAAGGCATCAAATAGAACGATTTTTATAAAGGAAGACCAACAAGCACTACATCGTCTTATCGACAATCTGATTGAGTACATCAAAATAGAAACAGAGGGAAGAGTTACTAGTCCAAGTGGCTATAGGGTTAACGAAACAACAATGAGATCGGTCAGCGACAACCTAAGCAATAGCATTTATCTATTTCAATTTATAGAAGACGAACATGTCATTCCGTTCATCACAGAAGCTTTCAAAGAAAATAAATACCTACCAAAAACGATCTTACTCTATATGCTAAGTAAATTTGTCGGTAATCAAGAAGCTTTTGAGACTCTACTATACGCTGCGCAAGGAGCGTCTAGTACAGAAAGTAAAATCTCCGAAAATTCAATCACCATTATTCGAACTGCATCAGATATTCGACAATCAGCTTTAGGAATCATTATGAAATTTGATGACAAAGCTGCGCTAGATTTCCTGATTAATAAACAATATGATGATTTCCCAGAAGAACGCTATTATATACTAGAGCGCGCACAATATTTAATGTCTAAAAATAATGCCCAGCAAATATACAAGGCTTACTTAGATGATACTCACGCTGCTGTACGTAATTTAGCGATGAAAAAATTATCGCAATCTCGGAAATAATATCGAGCAAGTAGGTAAACTTGTCCAAAATGAGCATGGAAAGCCCCGCTTCATCAAAGAAGGAGGTGACCATTAAAATGGTAGGAAAATAAGTTTTTCATTCCTCAGGCATGTTCTAACTACCAAAAGTATTTTTTATATTTGCAACACTATTGCATTTATAAAAGACAAAGAACATGCTAGAAGCCATCCAACTAACAAAACGCTACCAAGACAATACGGCGCTGGATGCGCTGTCCTTAAAAGTAGAAGCAGGCGAAGTCTACTGCTTGCTAGGCGCAAACGGTGCGGGGAAAACAACGACTATCCACTTATTCATGAATTTCATCAAACCAACTGATGGACAAGCTCTGGTGAATGGTCTAGATGTCGTACAGCAAAACCGAAAGGTGAAGCAGCACATCGCTTACATCCCCGAAAACTTGCAGCTCTACCCTAATTTGAGTGGCTTAGAAAATCTACGCTTCTTCACAGGACTGAGCCAACAATTGCCCTCCAATACTGACTTAGAAGCCCTATTAGTCTCCGTTGGTTTACAGCAAGCCGCCATCCATCGGCGCGTCGCTAAATACTCCAAAGGAATGCGCCAGAAAGTAGGCATCGCGATTGCTAAAGCGAAACAAGCAGACAATCTACTGCTGGATGAACCTACTTCTGGATTAGACCCACAGGCTAGTAATGATTTTGCTCGACTGATCGGAAACATGCGCGACCAAGGTATGGCAATTTTGATGGCTACCCACGATTTGTTTCGCGCCAAAGCTGCTGGCACACACATCGGTATCATGCGTGCTGGTAGATTGGTGCACAGCTTCAAAAGTGAAGACCTTTCCCTAATGGATTTGGAGCAATTGTACCTAGAGACTATGCAGACGGCAACCCAAATGTAGGCTTGTTGATTTGTTGAAGTACTGCCGTCAAAAGTTATAATTCTTAGCTGTTTTAAGTATATACTCTGTTTGGGATAAAAAAGTGCATTTTGCTCTCTTGACATTTTCAAATACAAGCGACTAGGTGTACTTTCAAATTTGGCGGCATTGAGCCTGCCAAATTTGACCAAGGTTTTTTCAGCGAGAATCGCTTCTTTGTCCTTAAAAACCTTGATTTGCTGAGGAGGTGTCGACCTCCTCCTCAGCTAAAGCCTACCCTCAAATTTAGAGGTAAATGATGTGAATAAAAC
>JBCDKV010000411.1:0-5193 GCA_038746215.1 Bacteroidota bacterium
TCGTCCACCATCACAATTTCGTAATCAAACTGATGCGCAGTCGCCACTTTATTAATCCAAGCTTCTAGTTCGGGCAAAGATTCTTCTTCGTTGTATAAAGGAATGACAATTGATAAATCCATGTATTAAGATTTAGAGCATAAGTACTTATTATACTCCATTCGGGATAAAAAAGTGCATTTTGGTTTGAATCGCTGAATTGGAAAAATGTTAAGTTGATCGTCCTAAGCTATATCAGGATGAGTCTTACGCATAAACGCACCCATAATTGCCGATAAAATGAGTCCCGTAAACACCCCACCAATCGCTGCTCCACCAGCCGACATCAACAAACTCGGCTCAATCTGTCCCTGTGCATCCTCCATAGCTGCTATCGCATCTTCGATTTGGTCTTCATCCATGCCCATCATATCGTATACCCAAGTTAATTGCGCATTTAGTTTTTGCAAGACATCAGCATCCACAAAAGCCATATAAATATAATCAAAAATACCACCCAAGGTAGACGCTAAAACAACCGTTAATATACCCAATCCCAAGCATCTTCCCATCGTGATGTAGCCACCTAGGTCTCTATCTCGATGTTCTTTGATCACCGCATACACTAATCCACCAAACAGCACTAAGTTCAGTAGCAGCGTAAGCAAAAAATTACCTAAGCTTTCTGTAGCAAAAAGCGTCGTATAATTGAGGTATTTGTAGCCTACAACTGCTAGCCCACCAATGATACCGTACTTCAAAACAGTAGGTGACATGGAGACATTTTTCTCATTGATGTAGTCCGTCTGATCGTCGATAATATTACTCATGGTACGTTTAATTTTATTGCAAATATACTAGAAAGTAGGGCAATCGCTAAAAGCTAATCTTTGCTGATTTGCTTAGCAGATGATTATTCATCCCTTACAACCCTAGATAACTGTTCGCACAGCAAATCGTTCAGTTCTTGATCGAGTAGCAAATGCCCCTCATCCAAAATATGGAGTTGCACATTGGGTAGACCATCACTCAACCAAACCCCAATGCGCGGTGGAATCACCTCATCTCTTTCCCCAAAATATAAGTCGGTTGGTAGCTGACTGGTTCGCAATAATTCCTTGGTGGATTCGGGATTAGGGCGAAATTGATTGACCGATGCCCAAGTACCAAAAAGACGGTCGCGGCGTTCTGGTGTTTTTAAATGATTATAAGCAAAGTCGTGTAGAAATCTAGAGAGAAAACCTTTCTGATTGAGCCATTTCAGTATACGAAAAAAGCTAGCGGGACGGTTCATCCATTTTCGGATCAGTCGAATCGACCAAGTGGGCATTTTATTGACGTTGAACATCCATTTGGTATCAATGCCATCGGGGGCAATGAGGTACAGATGGTTCAAATCGGCGATGATGTCGGGGAGAATGACTTGTGTGATGCGTCCGCCCATGCTGTAAGCCATCAGTGAAAATTTGCGGCTCGTCGTTTCTGCCAACAGTGCCTGAAAGATGTCCATAATATCCTGCCGATCAAAAAAATCTGCTTCCCATTTGGTCGCGCCGTGAAATGGAAAATCTATGGCATAGACCGTGTAATGTGGTGCTAATGCTTCTGTCAGAGCTTCAAAGAAGTTCGCTCGATCACTGAACCCATGAAGTGCAATCAGGGTTTCTTTGCCTTCTCCAAATTTGAGGTAAGCGACTTGTCCCTTTGGATGGCGAATGTAATGGTATATATTTTCTTTTGAATGACTCAATACAACGATGAATAGTAGCGAAATTTTAAAATGGCTGCAAAACTACAAAAGATTTAATTCAAAATTAGGCGTGTACGAAGTTCTAAGCAATCCTCAAAATAAGCCCTAGTAAATCCCTTAAGATCGCGCAACAAGTATGCCTAGAGTTTTTTTATGGACGGAAACACAAATTTTTCAAGAAAAATTTGTGTTTCCGTCCGAAGGGACTTATTGAGCATACTTGTTACGCGATTTCCTGACATTGACTCAGAATGGTTTCAAGTAAAACGTTGAGAAAAATAGGACTTTGCACAACCCTAATCCAAAATGTCCAGTGACCTACAGCCGACAGATGAGTAAGGTGCTTTTTGCTCTTTTTCAAAACATTAGCTGCTTTATTGACAAAATTATTGCTGCTTTTGCTAGGAAAAATGTGCTATAATTTTATTATTTTTGCACTCCTTTTTTAAAATTCCGAAAACGATCGGGTTTTTGATCTAATGCAACGACTTATTACTTAAGATATACAAATTACTTGTAGAGGTAAAGTTTGGAAAATTTCACCTCTACAAGCGCATAGCTAGCTCGTTGCGATTTAATAAAATTTCATATGGATAAAAAGAAAGTGCTGATTGTAACGCAGGAAATGGATCCTTATACTGCGCTGAACGACATTTCCAACATTGCGAGGAAATTGCCTCAACACATACAGGAGAAAGGGATGGAGATTAGAGTATTAATGCCAAGATACGGTACAATCAATGAGCGAAGACACCGTTTGCATGAGGTAGTACGCCTATCCGGTATGAACATCATAGTAGATGATGATGATTTTCCATTAATCATTAAAGTAGCTTCCCTACCTAAAGCCAGAATGCAAGTCTATTTCTTGGACAACGAAGACTTCTTCAAGCGCAAGATGATCTTTGAAGACGAGAACGGAAAAGCATTCGATGATAATCCCGACCGCATGATTTTCTTCTGTAAGGGCGTGTTGGAGACCGTTCGTAAATTTGGATGGCCACCAGACATCATTCACTGCCATGGTTGGATGACCAGCCTACTGCCGCTCTACATCAGAGAAGCCTACAAGCAAGAACCACTCTTCCAAAATGCAAAAATCGTATATTCCGTTTACGAACAGAACTACGATCAACACTTCACAGAAGATTTTACCGATAAAGCTGCAATCAATAGTTTGGAAGAAGAAGATTTGGAAGCTTTTGTAAATGAAGGTAAGATTAATCTTCACCAAGGTGCAATTGCTTCCGCAGATGCTTTCATCATTGGTAGTGAAGATTTGGCGGATACAGTAAAAGCAGACTTGGAGGTATCTGGTAAGCCAGTTTTACCCTTGCAAGATCCTGAAAACTTTCTAGCACCTTACGTAGAGTTTTATCATTCACTTTTAGAAGAAGAGGTCGAATCATAGTCATTTACGGAACACGGAAAGCACAAACGCTCCGGTTTGTGATCCATCGTTCCTAATATTAAAGGGGGAAGCAAATTGTTTCCCCTTTACTTTTGCCCATATACAACGCTTCGCCATTTTTACAACTCTATAAAGATGCCTTCTAGCAATAAGGCTATCTTTTTCGCCTTACTTACCATTTCATCAAAATATATATATGAAAATTATTAGCAGTGCATCCTACGTCTTTTTAATCTTGGCGTTATTGTTTGCATGTAATGATCCGTCTGTTGTTGGTTTGGACTTAGTAGAAGACGATCAGATTGACGTTATCTTTTCGGACGAGCTTCCTTTTGAATTGACAACAGTAGAAGGGAGAGGCGTTCCTACCTATACGGTCAATGAGATCAATGGTATTAATGTCCCGACTACACCGACCTCTTTTCTTTGCGGCAGGGTCAATCATCCTACGTTTGGGGTCAGTGAAGCAAGTATTTTTTCTGAGTTGGCACTCAATCTCAGCAAGCCCATCACTAATGTGAGAAATCTGACGATGGATTCCATTGTCTTAGTACTTCCTTACGATACCACTGCCTTCTACGGCGATACGACGGAACTGGTAACGATAGAGGTTTTTGAGGTGCTGGAGCAATTAGAAGAGACGGAGACCTATTTCCACAATACACCAATTATGACCAGTGAAATGCCAATCGGGACTCATAGTTTTGTGCCAGCACCCAATGTCACCTACGAAACAGTTTCTTATCGAAATAGTCGCATTGACACTCTCGAAAGTCGAGATTTGCGCATTCCTTTATCGCTCGATTTTGGTCAACGCCTGATCGATCAAGATACGCTGACATTCGAAAATGATACGGTCTTTTCGCAATTTCTTAATGGCATCAAGGTGAGGATTAAAAATACCGAGCGAACGATGTTGAGCTTTGAATTGACGCCTGAAAACGACGGTTTCCGAGCGGGTGTTTACATGTATTACGATACACTCAATACAGGCGGTGTTCCCATTGAATATGTTTTTCCATTGATTCCACTCAGCAGGTTCAATGCAGTCAAGTTCACGCAGTTTGAGCACGATTATAGTGATACACCAGTCCTAGATAATATAGGGGATACGCCAGCTAACGAGGAGTTGATATACGTGCAAGGCATGGGCGGTGTAAATGGGAAATTAGTATTTCCCGACCTCGATCAGCTAGGCGATATTGTAGTGAATCAGGCGAAGCTGGAAGTAGTTGTTTTCAATCCAAGCCAAGCAGACCGAGAACGATTTCCACCGCCAGAACAAATCCTATTATTTGAGCAAAATGCAGCGGGTGAACTGGAATTAGTCAGTGATTTTGAAGTGGCAGCGCGAGCAGTAGGCAACCCAGCCTTAGCCTTTGGCGGCAATTTGGAAGATGCCTCTTTGGATTCTTTGCAACGCGCTTACACGATTCTATTTTCCAATCACTTTCAAGAAATGATTCAAGGCGAAGCCACCAACGAACTTTTCATTCAGGTCTCTCCACCCGCTTCCCGTATTTTTACGGATACCCAGACTACTACCAAGGCAAGTCGTGCTAATTGGGCGGCTTTGGGGACGGAACAACACAAGGATGAGCGTTTTCGTGCTAAGTTTAGTTTGACGTACACTCGACTGAATTAAGCGCATATTTGAAGAATATAATCGTCCATCTACATCTATATGCGAATAACGACGGTACAAATATCATTTTGCTTGACATTTGACTCAGATATAGTTCAGGTCAATATCCGCAAATTGAGCAACAAGTATGCTTAGTAATTCTCTTCGGACGGAAACACAAATTCCAACTTATTTTTTTTGAAGAAAAATAAGTTGGAATTTGTGTTTCCGTCCATAAAAAACCTTCGGGCATACTTGTTGCGCGATCTCAAGTACTTCAGAGCTTGTTTGGAACAGGATTGAACTGTAAATCAAGATTTTACGGTTCTAGCGAAGAAAATAATGGCGACTTTATCGAGATAAACGAGCAATTATTTTCAAAGTCAGGTTCAGAAAATATTGGTTTATAGGAAGATAATGCTCCAAACA
>JBCDKV010000412.1:0-5172 GCA_038746215.1 Bacteroidota bacterium
AAACCGTAAGTGAGGTGGTCTGCAAAAGCTGCTTGGCTTTTTGTAAACGCAGGGTGCGTAAATAGATGTTGAAAGACATGCCTGTGACGGCAGAAAGTTTGGCGTACAAATTGGAGCGACTCATGCCAAGTGCTTTGGCAATATCCGTCGCTTTCAGATTGGGGTTGTCCAGTTCCGCTGCTAGATATTGTTGGACTTTTTGGAGGAAAGCCTGTTCTGGATCATCCACTAAGGAAGCTACTGGCTCGTCGGTAGCGAATGCCAATTGCTGATATTTGGCTTGTAATTTTCGGCGAAGGGCTAGTAGGTTGGCTAAGTTGACTAATAACTCTTCAGGATGAAAGGGTTTTTGTAAGTAAACGTCTGCACCACGTTTCAAACCTGCTAAACGACTCTCCATATCTGCCTTTGCCGTGAGTAGCACGATTGGAATATGACTAGTGCGTTCATCTTTCTTTAGGGTATTGGTCACCTCAAAACCTGTTTTTTTGGGCATCATCACATCAGAAACAATCAAGTCAGGAGTCAATTCTAACGCACGATCTATACCCGCCTGTCCATTGTAGGCATAAACAAGTTCATAGTCATGCTCTAGACAGGAAGTAATGTATTCTACCACATCCAAATTGTCTTCGATGAGTAGCAGTTTAGGTACTTGTTGTAAATGTGATTTTCCTTCGATATTTGCCGATGCAATTTGCACTTCTTCTACCAAAGGTACCGTCTCTTGTAAAGGAGCTTGTTGGCGAATAGGCAGCACTACTGTAAAGGTTGTTCCTTTTCCTAATTCACTCTCCACATTGATGTTGCCCTCCAGCAGTTTTACCAATTCTCGTGTCAAAGCCAAGCCAATACCAGTACCCCCTGCTTTGCTGATTTCATCGTCTGCTTGGTAGTAGCGTTCAAAAATGTGGGGTAAATCAGCAGGCGCAATGCCGCTGCCTGTATCTTTTACCTCAATTTTTAGCTGATCTGCTTCTTGTGCTACGCTCAATAGTACTTTTCCTCCCGAAGAAGTGTATTTAATCGCATTAGAGAGCAGATTGGAGATGATCTGCCGCATTTTTTCCGCATCATAATCCATATAGATTTTGGGTTGATTGCTTTCTATTTTGAGCAATACGTTCCTTGAATTGGCTAGAGAATAGTAACTCTCTGTAAGGTAGCGGAGATAGCTTAATACATCGCCCTGTTGGTAGTTAATTTGAAGCTTATTGTGCTCAATTTTAGAAAGGTCGAGCATTTGATTGACCAAATTCAATAAGTTTTTGCCATTTCGACGGATGAGCGACAGTTGTCTTTGTTCGGGATGATTGCTGTGCTTTTGAGCTTGCATTTGTTCAGAAGTACCCAGTATCACGGTCAGCGGCGTTCGGAATTCATGGGTGATATTGGTGTACAATCTAGAGCGAAAACGGTCCAATTCTTTCAGTCGTTCGGCTTCTTTTTGTTCCAATTCTAGGTTGTACTTCAACTGTAATCTTCTCCGTTGGAGTTGTCTAGACCACCAAAAAATAAGACCCAACAAGAGGAAGTAGCAACCATAAGCAAGTGTAGAGCGATACCAAGGCGGACGGATGCTTATATCTAGTGTAGTGACCTGATCACTCCACACCAGATCACCATTGGCTGCTTTGATTTTGAAGGTGTAGTTACCTGGCGCGAGGTTCAAATAGGTTGCGCTATTGTCGGTCGTAGTGTGAGACCATGCTGCTTCTGCGCCTTCCAGATAGTAGCTAAAAGTATTTTTACTAGGCGCAGTAAATTCAAGTGCCGCAAAATCTAGGGAGATGCTATTTTGAGCATAGCTGAGCGTCAGTTGTTCTGTACATTCTATTGCTTGCGCCAAAACGCTTGCGCTGTCAAGTACACTGATAGCTTGATTGTTGATCGCTAAGTTGGTCATCTGTACGCTTGGTGTATGTGGGTTATCCACTAAATCTTTTGGGTAAAAAGTACTCAATCCATTGATGCCGCCGAATAATAATTTTCCATCCTTTGCTTTGGCAAAAGCCTTGGTGTTGAATTCGTCGCTTTGCATGCCATCTGCAGCAGTGAAGTTGCGGATAGCTTTTGTTTTAGGATCATAATTAATGATGCCTTTATTGGAACTCAGCCAGAGCGTCCCTTTTTCATCGTTCAATACTCCATAAATGACATTATTGGGTAAACCGTTTTGACTGTCAAGATATTCAAATTGCCTGCTTCGAGTGTCCAGTCGATGCAACCCACCTCCCTTCGTACCGATCCACAAAATATCTGCATCCTGAGGATCGACGAGTAAACTAGCGCAGATAGCATTTTGGAGCCCTGCTGTAATCAGTTGAAATTTGAAACTATCCTGCTTCGCTTAGACATGGACTAAGCCTTGTGAAGAACCGATCCAAAAGTCTCCATTGTCCGTCTGCGTCATATCCCAAACGGATACTTCGTCTTCCTGAAAAAGATTGGAGGTGAACAACTTAGAAGTTTTAGTAATTGGATCATACTGAATGAAACAGTTAGAAAAAGAGAAGTATAGTTTTTGGTCTACGCCTTTTAGTATATTTAACTTGCTGTCTCTTATGGTAGCAGAAAAAGAGCGTGTAAATTCCTCTATCAATTGCTGATTTTGATAGCGAAAGACGATTAGCTTAACTGTGTCACCTCTATTTTTTTCAATAATTCCTAGCCATTGTTGCCCACTTTCCCGCATCCAGGAAAACTTATAAAATGCTGCTCCTTCTATCCAAGCTTTAATGGTAGCAACCGTTGGATTATCCATAGATAATGGAATCAGCCTGTTCGAGCTGAGAAGAAATTCATCATCAATAAAAGGGATAACGTCACCAATTGGAAGTCCTGTGAAATAATTTTTGACCACCAATTTTCTTGGACTAATTTTTAGCACACCCACGCCTGCCGTGCCTACCCAAAGAATACCTGACCGATCTTTGTAAAAATGGCGAATGGTGGTATCCACATTTTTAATGATGTAGGCAGCTTGCTTTTCCGTTACCTGTTCCGTGGTCAAAAGCGCATTCAATTCAAAAGCCAATAGGACGTTATCGCTGTAGCGTTGTAACCAAACCAAACCAGCAGCAGCATCATAGTAAGCATTCGCTTTGAAAAAAAAATCAGCGGGTATCTGCTTCCACTTTCCATCTTCTAACCGATAAGGATTAAATCGGTCATAAGGTGCAGAGAGGTACATTTTGAGCATCAAATTGGGGGGCGAAGTTTCAAAAGCTGGATCGTTCGTATCAGCTTGATCGACACTAAAAGCGGAGGTTACTAAGGTATGAATGTTAAGTTGCTCGTGTGTTTTGCCATTGTAAACGACTAGGAAATTACCATCATTGGAGAAATTTTCATAATAATGGTCTTTTAAGACCAGATCAACTTTTACTTCACCAAGCAGGGCTTCTTGTATTGGCAGGTTCTCCCAGAACTGATCCGGGAAAGTGACTTTAAGCACCTGTGCCTTTGCTGTATTGATCCAATATTGACCTGTTTTATCCTTGACTACCGTATTGACCTCAGAAAAAGATTCAATGCCCTCAACATCAAGCGGAATCCGGTAAAATTTTTTCGTTTGCTTATGAAAAAGATTCAGATCAGTGCCACGCGTACCAATCACCAAAAAGTCACCTTCTTCTACCATACTAGTCGCCCAATCATTGGAAATGGAGTAGGGATCATCAATATTGTGCGTAAACACTTCAAATTGCCTGCCATCATAGCGATTCAGTCCATTTTTAGTCCCCAACCACAAAAAGCCTTCCCGGTCCTGATGAATTGTAGAGATGAAGCCTTGTGCAAGTCCATCTTCAATGGTGAGCTTTTCAGGGATGATGGAGGTTTGGGCTTGTGTTTGGATAAGTAAAGCGAGTAAGACGATGATGTAAAAGCATGCTCTCATAGAAGAACAAAGGTAGGAAACTGAGAGAAGGAAGGCAAAGAGAAGGAGTTGGTTTGGCCTTACTTTAACGAAAAGAAAATACCTTGTTCAGGAGAAAAAATACTGAAATTTGCTATTAACATTTCAGAATAAGTAGGTAGACTTAAATAAGCGTCATAATTTGAGGGAGTTATTTTTTGAGCTAAAAGTGCTTCAAAATCGTTGCATAGTTGTAGTTGGTCAATACTCAATTCAAGCGATCCTTAGTCCAAGGCGGAGCAAGCAGACCATGCGCAATTAGCCATTGATCAATGACTTGATAGACCTCTTGAATATCTTTTCGAGTATAGCCATTTTCATACATCCAATCTTCAAAAGGACGTTCGCCTGCTTGTATGCGGTAAATAAGATCAACAATATCTAGTCTGTTGAAATCCAATACTTTAGGGATTTTCAAAGGATAGTTTGCGATTCGTTCTTTGGCAATGAGTTCTTTTAGTTGCGTTTGATTGTTTTCGATCAATTCCTCTAAGAAATTGAAGACTTCGGCAATGTGTTCTGCATCAAAACGACTTCTCCGCATCTGATCGCTTAGGCGACGATAAACATTAGGAACTCCTCCAACAGACAGCCAACTCCTAAGATCATCAGCTGAACTGCCTACGGATCGCCTAGGTTCTTCCTGCAAGACTTCCAGTACATAGTTGAACGTATCTCCTAGAAAAGTTTTCCAATTGGGTTTGCTCAGATGTTCGATGAGTGCCATGATGAAGTGTTTGTATCTAAAACAATTTTGCTGCCCTCTATTCATTCTAAGGTTTTTGCTTTTTTCGTCCAGTTCCTAAATAAATCAAAAGCAATTTTTGCAGATTTAGACTTAATTGCATCAATGTTTACTTTGCTCATTTCCATATTTGGTTAATGTAATCTGCTCTTATGCACCTAAAATTCACGAATATGCTCCGTTTGCAGTATAAATATTATCCCATAATAAAGATAGCAATAAATGAGCGAAAAATCATTTCGCTGTTGTAAGTTCTCCGTATTCTAGATAAGAAAAGCAGGAGCTAGTTCACTATCCTATTTTACAAAGCTTAGAACACTTAACCAAACAGCAAGACCTACCCCCTCAACTCCTCACTAGGCATAATCCCAAACTCCGTTTTATAAATCTTTGAAAAATGATAATGATTATCAAAACCTAGCTGATGCAGCACTTCTGAAACCGTTGCGACTTGACCACTTTTTAGGATTTCGCGCGCTTTATTGAGTTTGATGGAACGCTCGTATTG